>JASBUM010000083.1 GCA_030147905.1 Acidimangrovimonas sp. | reverse complement strand
GCGGAGCCGTCACATAGAACTGGGGCGCGATCGGAAGCGTGTGGCGCATCGAGGTTTCGTTTGGGGTGGTGGGCCGGCTTTGAAGCCTAACAAGCAAGCCGCGATCCGCCAAGCCCCGATCGCTGCGGCGATCGGCCCCGTGTACCACTGACCCCGTGTGCCACTCGCCCCTCGTACCACTGGCCCCGTGTACCACTGACACCCTTGGCGCGGTCTGCCCCGGAAGAGGACGGAAAGGGGTGCGGCCGGGCTGCGGACTTGGCCGCGTTGCGTCCGGCGCGGGCTTCCGGCGGAAACGGATGTGGCCCGGGGGCGGAATCGGGATGGTGCGGGGACGGATCCGCCCGGCGGCCCAAAGGCGCGGCAGACGGAACGCGTGGCGGACGGGGCGACGGCGGACGGGGCGCGTAGCCGTTCGGAGGGCGGCGCCTCAGCGTGGCGCGCGGTTGAGCGCGACCGTGCCGAGCGCGATGTCGCTCAGCCCCTGACCGCGGCGATTGGTCAGCATCAACCCGATCGACAGGACCTGTGGCAGGACCATCGCCATCGACAGGCTGTAGCCGAGCGTATGGAGAAACGCGGTGAGGGAATCGAAGGGCGCGCCGTCGTGACGGCGCATCTCTATTCCTGCAAGCCGCATGCCCCAAGTGGCCGAGCCGCGCGTCAGCGTCACCCAGCGATAGAGGAAATTGATCCCGACCACGAGCGCCGGCAGAAGAAACAGCGCCAGGAATGCGGTGGCGACGACGACCACGGCCGTGGCCGCGAGGATAACGAAGAGGTCGACGAACCACGCGAAGAGACGGCGCGACGACACCGCTCGATAGGCGCCCGGCGCGCGATCGGGGTCGGGGAGACGGTCATAGAAGCTTTCGGGGCGCATATTGGCTCCTTGCTTGGTGATAGGGGGCTTGGCGTTGAAGGGGCCTGTCGGGTGAAGGCGGTGGCAGCGACTTGTATATGGCATGGGAGGTGAAGGGGCGAAACAGTCGGGCGGTCGCGGGCGGGCGGGCTGCGCGGATCCAGCGGGTGCGGAGCGGGCTTTGGCCGATATGCGCGGGCGGGGCGGTCATCGGGGCGACGCGGCGGTTGTGGCAGGGCGGTCGTCGCGCGCGGATGTCGCCGTGACGGTCGCTGTGACGGTCGCCGTGACGCGGGCGGGGCGTGCGCGTCCTGACGGGACCGCGGGGCATGCCCGGATGGCGTGGACCGTCCGCGCAGAGGGTCGCGGGCTGACCGCGCTTCGATCGTGGCGCCTGTCGAGCCGGGCCCGGGGGACCGGGCCCGCGCGCGGGCGCCCGTCCTTCGCGGGCGGAGAAGGGGTTTGCGATGCCTTTCACTCCGGGCGATGGCCGTATCCGGGCGTCTCCGCTCGCCGGGCGTGCCCCCATGCGATGGGCGCCATCTTGCGCGCGGAACCCGGCCCGGGCCGGTCGCCGCATCCGGGACAGGGGCCGATCCATGGGGTTGTCGGTGGGGCGAAACGGCGCAGGCGGCGATCCTCGGGTTCTGCCGGCACCGGCGGGTGACGCCCGGGCCGCGCGGCACATGCGCGCGGCCCGGGTGCCTTTTGGGCGGATCAATCCTCCGCCGTCTGTTCGGCTGTCTTGGCCGCGCGGGCGCGGTCATCCATGAAGGCGTCGAACTCGGTCTTGTCCTTGGCCTCGCGCAGACGCTTGAGGAAGGCTTCGAAGGCGGCCTGTTCCTCTTCGAGGCGACGCAGCGTCTCGGCCTTGTAGGCGT
>JASBUM010000082.1 GCA_030147905.1 Acidimangrovimonas sp. | reverse complement strand
GCTGGGCCTGCGACTGCGGCTGCGGGTGCTGATCCCGGCGGTGGAAAATGCCATCGGCGGCGATGCGATGCGGCCCGGCGACATCCTGACCAGCCGCAAGGGCCTGACGGTCGAGGTCAACAATACCGATGCCGAGGGCCGGCTGGTGCTGGCCGACGCGCTGGCGCTGGCCTGCGAGGAGCCGCCCGACCTGCTGGTGTCCATGGCGACGCTGACCGGCGCGGCGCGGGTTGCGTTGGGTCCGGATCTCGCGCCGTTCTATTGCGACGACGAAGCCGACGCGGCGGCGCTGATGCAGGCGGGATCATCGGTACGCGACCCGCTGTGGCGGATGCCCTTCTGGCCGCCCTATGAGGCGAAGATCGAGCCGGGAATTGCCGATCTCGACAATGCGCCGGCGGGGGGCATGGCGGGATCGATCACCGCGGCGCTGTTCCTGCGCCGCTTCGCGGCTGATGCCCGCTACGTCCATTTCGACATCTATTGTCATCAGCCCGCGGCAGCGCCGGCGCGGCCGCGGGGTGGCGTGGGGCAGGGTGCGCGCGCGGTTCTCGCGGCGCTGCCCCCGCTATTGGGGGTCTGAGCGATGTATCTTTCGCTTGCCGATCGTCGCCTGTGTCCCGCCAACGGACGGGTCGCGCTGGCAGCCCTGAAGGGACAGGTCGAGGCTGCAAGCTTCACCGAGGGTCGGCGCGCGCGCGTCACGCGCCCGCTGGCCGAGCTGCGCGACGCCCCCCATGGCGCGCGCGATCGACAGTTGCTTCTGGGTGCGGCGGTTCTGGTGCTGGAAGAGCCGGGACCGCAAAGCGATGGCACGGCCTTCGTGCGCCATCTGGCGGACGGCTACGTCGGCTACATGGACCCCGCGGACCTGGGGCCCGAGTTTGAGCCCACCCATTGGGTGGCAGCGCCGGCCAGCCACATCTATTCCGCCCCCGACATCAAGAGCCCGGAGCGCGCCGAGCTGAGCCTTGGCGCGGCCCTCGCCGTGACCGGACGCGAGGGCCGATTCGCCACCACCCCGGATGGCCACGTGCCGGCGGTGCATCTGCTTGCGCTGGACGATCGGCCGGCCGATCCGCTGGCGGTGGCGGAGACCCTGCTAGGCGTGCCCTATCTGTGGGGCGGCAACTCCCACCGCGGGCTCGATTGCGCGGCGCTGGTGCAGATTGCGCTGATGGCCTGTGGCATTGCCTGCCCGGCCGACAGCGACCAGCAGGAGGAGCATGTCGGCCGGCGACTCGAGGCGGGTACGCCACCGCGCCGGGGGGATCTGGTCTTCTGGCGCGGACATGTGGCCTTCATGGCCGATCGCGGCCGCATCCTGCATGCGAATGCCCACGCGATGGCCGTCAGCCATGAGGATTTCGACGCCGCGGTCGCACGTATCATCGCAGCCGGCGAGGGCCCGGTGACACAGATCCGCAGGCTGTAGCAGTCCGCCGGCTGTAGCCGCGACCTTCCCGCCGCTCGCATGGTGCCGCGCGCCATTCGCCGGGGCCCGGGCCCGTGCAGGGCCACCGCCCGTCGCGGTTCACGGGACCGAGCGCAGCATCTTCGGCTCCAGCACCCGCAGGACCTGGGGCAGTTCGTGGCCGCGGCGCAGGATCCGCCCGTCCATCGCGACCACCGAATACTGCCCCTGACGCAGGCGCAACCGCGGCCGCTTCTCGATCCGGTAAAGCGGAGTTTCGGCAGTGCGCCGGAAGATCGAGAAGACAGCCAGTTCACGCAGGCAGGAGATGCCGTAGTCGCGCCATTCCCCGGCGGCCACCATGCGGCCGTAAAGGCCGAGGATCGAACCCAACTCGCGCCGGTCGAAACTGACGCGGTCGGCAGGAAAGGCGGAGGGAAGCGGTGTCGGCATTTCGACCGTCATGCGGCCAAGCTTGCCTGCGACGGCGTTGCGAATCAAGACTTTGAACGATTTCGCCGCGAAAGTTCCGCGCCTCCACCGCATTTGTGCCCGAATTGCTTTCTAGAGTGGGTGCATAGCGAAAGGCTTGCCCGGTGCCGTCGTCATCAGCCCCCACCCAGTGGCGGCACCGGGTCCTTTCGCGGCGCCCCCGCCCCCCCAGGCGGGGGTCTTGCCGTTTCCGGGCCTCGGGGTCTGCGGAGTGAGCCGCACCGGATCTGGCCGGTCGCGCTTGGGCGGACCGCGCCAGGCGCGTCGGTGGCGAAGGCGTCGACGCCGCGCGCGAAGCCCGGTTGCATCCCCCCCGCCTTTGGCCCAGTCTGCGCGGAAAGTTCTAGGAGGGGCCGATGCGTACACGTGCAGCCGTGGCACTTGGGGCGGGCAAGCCGCTGGAGGTGACGGAG
>JASBUM010000040.1 GCA_030147905.1 Acidimangrovimonas sp. | reverse complement strand
CGCCCGCGCGAGACGCAGACGCTCGGCCTGCGGCAGGTCGGGGCGGACCAGCGCCAGATTGTCACGCACCCGGCGGCCGTAGCCCGCGATCGGCGCGACCAGACGGCTGAGCACCCAGCCCGCCGCCGGTACCCGCCAGCGATAGGGCAACAGCAGAAGCATGCGGATCAATGCCCGCAACAGCTGGTCCTGCACCCACAGGCTCTTGGAATAGCGCGGATCGTCCTGGCGGCTCATGGTCCTTCCCGAAGTGGTCGCGGCAGGGCCCGCGTTTCGCGGTGCCAGACATAGAGTCCCGCCCCGCCCACGACAAGCGCCCCAATGACCGTCCACAGATCGGGCCATTCGCCGAAGATCAGCACGCCCCAGAAGGTGGCGAAGACCAGATCGCTTTGTCCGAAGGGCGCCAGAAGGCTGGCCTCGGCCTCGCGCAGGGCGCGGATCATCAGGATCTGCGCCGCCATCCCCAGCGCCCCGGTCAGCGCGAACAGCCACAGATCCGCCGCGGCCACCGGCGTCCAGGTGAAGGGCAGGGCGGCCGCGCTGGCCAGCGTCCCGAGCGCCGCACCGTAAAACAACGAGGTCTGGATGCCGTCGGCGGTACCGACCCGGCGGGTGACCAGAACATTGGCGGCGTAGCAGGTCGCCGCCAGGAGCGGCAGCAGCGAGGCGGCGGTGAAGACGTCGCTTCCCGGCCGGATGATGATGAGCGCGCCGACGAATGCCACCCCGCCGGCGGCGACGCGGCGAGGCCCGATCCGTTCGCGCAGGAAGACGGCCGCGCCCAGCGTGATGAGGATCGGCGCGAGATCGGCGATCGCGGTGGCGGCGGCAAGCCCGATGAAGCCGAGCGCGGCGAAGAAGCTCGTGGTCGCACCGAGCTGGAAGACCGAGCGCATCCCCTGCAGCCGCGGATGACGCGTATGCAGAAGCCGCGGAAGGTGGCCGAGATTGACGACGAGGATCAGCACGAACTGGAAGGCGTAGCGCACGCCGACGACCTGGACGAGGCTGTAATGTGCCACCAGCGCCTTCACGGTGGCATCCATCGAGGTGAACGCAAGAACCGAGAGCAGCATCATCACGATGCCGCGGCTGTTGGAGCCGGTTGCCATCTGTCGAAAAATGCCTGTGGAAAGGGCGCCTGCCAGGCGAATCGGCGCCACATTAGGGCCTTGCCCCGCGGCCGGCAACGGATCGCCGCGGCGAGGGCCAGGAAACGATGGCGCCGGTGGACAGCTGGCGCAGCCGCGGGCACGCGGCCTCCGGCTGACGAAGGGCGAGCAACGTTGGCCCTGCGGCGCGCGCCGGGTCGCGGTGGCCAGGCCCGCGCGCCCGATGGCCGGCTGCGAGAACGCGCCTTCGGGGTGAAGGCTGCACGCCGCCCCCCCCCCCGATGTGCCCGCCGGCGGCAGGGGTCGAAGGCGCGACGCGCCGACGCGATCCGACCTGCCTCCGTCGCCACGGGCTCCCGCTGCGCCGGCCCTCTTCGCGCTTCGGCCCGCGCGCCATCGGCATACGGCGCCTGGCCTGCCGCCACCCGATCCGAAGCCCCGATCCGAAGCCCCGATCCGACGGCCCCGATCCGACGGCCCGATTCGACGGGGCGGGGCGCGATCCGGGCCGGCGAAGGTTCAGCCGTCGATCGCGATACGGGCTAGCGCCGTCGCGGACGCGCGCCGTCGCCGTCTTTGTCGCCACCATGCGGGGCCACCGCGCCGATGCGCGATCAGCCGGGTTCGCCCGATGCCTCCTCGGGCTGGATCAGGGCGATCTCGTCTGCGGCCTCGAGCGTGCGGATCGCGGCGATCACCGCCGTCATCGCCTCGTCGGCCTCCTTCGGCTTGACGGCGCCGCGGTCCGAGATTTCCTCGCGCAGCTGACCGGCCATGCGCTGGGACATGTTCTCGAGAATGAAGGCGCTTGCTTCGCTAGAGCCCGGGTCTTCGGCGGCAAGGGCACGGACCAGGACATCCTGTTCCACCGCGCGCACGATCTTGGGGATGTCGCGGGGCTCGATCCGCGCGGGGATCTGCGGATAGGTGAAGATCGCGCGCCGCACGCTGCGGGCGAAGGCGGCGTCGGTCTCTTCGAGCCCTTGCAGCACCGTCTCGCGCGTCTGGGGCGCCGACACGTTTAGGATGGCGCCGATCCTTTCGCCGGGTTCGGCCTCGAACGCGCGCGGCGGCGTCGCCTCGAACTGCCCCACCAGCGCATGTCCGATGCGTTCCACCGTCCGCGGTGCGATCGCGGCGGTACGCGAGATCGCATAGGCGATGCGGCGCGCGCGGTCGCCGGGGAGCTGTCCCAGCATCTCGGCGGCCCTTGCCACCGGCATCTTTCCCAAGATCACCGCCGCGACTTCGGGGCTTTCCTGCGACAGCAGCGGCAACAGTTGCCCATCCGGCAGCGCGGTGATCCGTGTCCAGGGATCGGCGCGCGCCCCTGCACCCGCCAGCCTGCGCACCCTGCTGGCTGCATCGGCGCTGATATGGCCGTCCATCAGACCGATCGCCCCCTCCGCCCAGCCGGGAAAGGTCAGACCGACCCTCTCGAGTGCTGCGGTGAATTCCCCGATCGTGCGTTCGAGCGTGGCGCGGTCGACGCTGTGCATGCGCCCCATCTGTTCGGTCAGCGCGGCCTGAAGATCCTCGGGAAGGGCCGCGAGGGGCAGATCGCCGCCCTCGGCCAGAAGAAGCCGCACGATCACCGCGGCCTTCTGCCGGCGGTTGAGCCCGCCCGGTACCGCGGGCCCCGGACCTGTCGCGCCCGGACCCGCCGGTGGCGATGCGCCTCCGCCCGGCTGCGCGTTTCCCGCCGTTGTGGCGGGCATCATCGCCGTGCCGACGGCGGCGTCGGTCACGGTTGTTGCCAGTTCCCGCGTCATCTTCCCTGCCTGCTGCGTTCACCCTCGGCGACGATGCTGGCACAGGGAAGTTAAGGGGGCCTTATCGCGCAAGGCCACAAGGCGACGGGCTTCAGGCCCCGAAGACCCGCGCGAAGATCGTGTCGACATGTTTGGTGTGATAGCCGAGGTCGAATTTTTCCTCGATCTCGGCAGGGCTCAGCGCCGCTGTCACCTCGGGGTCGGCAAGAAGCTCGGTCTTGAAATCCTTGCCCTCTTCCCAGACCTTCATCGCGTT
>JASBUM010000030.1 GCA_030147905.1 Acidimangrovimonas sp. | reverse complement strand
CCATCTCGCCCACGCGCCGCGCCCCAAGGCCGGCGTCTTCGCAGTCCGCGCGGCACCGGTTCTCCACCATAATCTCCGCGCGGCACTGGGCGCGGGCCGGCCGCGGCGCTTCCGTCCCCAGCGCGACTACCTCAAGCTGGTATCGACCGGCGGCCGGGTGGCGGTCGCCGACAAGTTCGGCCTGCGCCTCGAGGGGCCGCTCCTTTGGCGCTGGAAGGATCGCATCGACCGACACTTCATGCAGCGCTTCATCGATCTGCCTGCGATGCCCCAACCGCCCCTGCCCCGCGACCTGGCCGGCGGCGTTCTGGAGGAGTTGGCCGGCGGCAAGCCGCTGTGCGGCGGCTGCGGCGCCAAGCTGGGCGCATCCGTATTGCGCACCGCGCTTGCCGCCCTGCCACCGCCGCGCCGCGCCGAAGTGGTCTCGGGGCCGGGCGACGACGCCGCAATTCTCGACTGGGGCGACACGCGTCAGGTTCTGACCACGGATCATCTGCGCCCGCTGACCGACGACCCGTGGCTGATGGCGCGGATCGCGGCGACCCATGCGCTTGGTGACATCTGGGCGATGGGCGCCGAGCCCCAGGGCGCGCTCCTCCAGATCACGCTGCCGCGGGCCGCGCCAGCGATCCAGGCCGACATGCTGACCGAGGTGATGGCTGGCGCCGGCGGGGTGCTGCGCGCGGCCGGCGCCGATATCCTGGGCGGCCACAGCGCGATCGGCGACGAACTGACCATCGGCCTGAGCCTGACGGGCACGGCCGCGAACCCGCTGGGCAAGGGCGGCGCCAAAGCCGGCGACGCGTTGATCCTGACCAAGCCGGTCGGATCCGGCACCATCATGGCGGCCGAGATGGCACGGGCCGCACCGGGCGCCGTGGTCGCCGGCGCCTGGGCGGTCATGCAGCACCCGCTTGCCCCTGCCGCCGCCATCCTTGCGCCCGCAGCCCATGCGATGACCGACGTGACGGGTTTCGGATTGGCCGGGCATCTGCTGGAGATCCTCGACGCCTCGGGGCATTCGGCGATACTGCACCCGGCACGGGTTCCGATCATGGCCGGTGCGGCGGAACTTGCCGCGGCGGGTAATCGCTCCAGCCTCTATCCCGCCAACCTCGCCGCGACGGCCGGGCGGATCGGGCCGGTCAATCCGCAAAGCGCGGCCGAGACGCTGCTGTTCGATCCGCAGACATCGGGCGGCCTTCTGGCGGCGGTACCCGGCGATCGCGCCGTTCCGCTACTTGAGCGGCTGCTGGCTGCTGGCGAGACGGCGGCGATCATCGGGACCGTGCAGGCCGCCGGATCCGCGCCCCGGATCGACCTCGCGCCCGACTGAACCTGCCCCTGACCTGCCCGTGACCGGCCTCGTCGGGTCCGGCTTGCCCCTCTGGCGGCAGATCGAACCGACGGAAGCCGCCCCGCACATGCGAGGCCGTCGTTCCACCGGCCCGCCGCCGCCCCGCAGCCGGCCCCGCAGCCGGCCCCGGGGTGCCTTGATCTCTCAGCCCTCGCGATCCGGGCCGCCGGCGGGGTTGCCGCGGGACAAGATCGTGCCGATCCGGTCGGCGAGGTCGTCGAGCGCGGCGGGCGACAGGTCGGTGACCTCGAGCCGATGGGCAGCCGCGCCCTGCCGATCGCGCTGCTTGGCATAGCGTGGATCATAATGGCGGGCCATCAGATCCTCGGCCAAGGCGACGTGGTCGCCCGCCTGCGCCAGTGCCTGCCATCCGGCGATAACCTCCCCCGAATGCAGGCGCCGAAGCTGCGCGATCACCGCCGCCAGCGCCTGCGGATCCGCCACAAGATCGGCATAGGCCCGCGTCAGGTAACGCGCCCGCGCGCTGCGGGGCGCATCCACGGCCATGCGCGGCGCCGCGATCATCGCCTTCCACAGGCTCGGGGGGATCATCCGGTCGCCGATCTTGCTGGATTCGGCCTCGACGATCACCGGACGCGCGGGGTCGAGCGCGGCCAGCGCCGCGGCAAGCAGCCCCTCGAAGGCGCGCTGCGACGGCTGGCCCCCGGGCCGCTCCCCGAAGAGCGATCCGCGATGGTTGGCCAGCCCCTCGAGGTCGATCACCTGATGGCCCGCCGCAGAAAGACGGGCCAGTACCTCGGTCTTGGCGGTGCCGGTATTGCCGTCGAGGACCCACATCGGGGGCGCAACCGGGTGGTCGTAGACCGCCTCGACCACCAGTTTGCGATAGCTCTTGTAGCCGCCGGCGACGACCTCGGCACGCCAGCCGATCTGGGTCAGGATGGCGGCGAAGGCGCCCGAACGCTGGCCGCCCCGCCAGCAGTAGAGAAGAGGCCGCCACCCCCCGGGCCGGTCGGCAAGCGGCCCCTCCAGATGGCGCGCGGCATTGCGCGCCACCAGCGCGGCACCGATCTTGCGCGCGGCAAAGGGATTGACCTGCTTGTAGATCGTGCCGACCCGGGCACGCTCCTCGTCGTCCAGCACCGGCAGGCTGATCGCGCCGGGAATGTGGTCCTCGGCATATTCGGCGGGGGATCGGACGTCGATGATTTCGTCGAAGCCCAGCCCGGCGATGCCGCGCAGATCCGTCAGCCCGACCGCCATGCCGTCCCCCGTTCCCGCCCCGCGCCCCGAGCGCCCATCCTCGGCCCCTACAAAACCGCGTGCCGGGCGAACAGCGCCCGCAGATCGGCCTCGGGTCGGGCACCGAGGTGGCTAATGATCTCGGCCGCGGCGATGCATCCCATGCGCCCGCAGTCGGGCAGTTCATAGCCGTTGGTCAGCCCCCACAGGAAGGCCCCGGCGAACAGGTCACCCGCGCCCGTGGCATCTACCACGCGGGTGGGAACCGCCGGGATGTGCCAGTACCGGCCGTCGGCCCAGACATGGGCGCCCTTCTCGCTCTCGGTGCAGGCGACGATCGCGACCTCGCGCGCGGCGGCACGCATCGCCGCGCCGAAATCATCGGTCTGATAGAGCGACATGATCTCGGCCCGGTTGGCGAACAGCAGGTCGACATCGTCACGCACCATCCGGGCGAAGGCGTCGCGATGACGTTCGATGCAGAACGGATCCGACAGCGTCACCGATACCCGGCCGCCCGCGCGCCGCGCCGCGCCGATCGCCTTGGCGAAGGCTGCGTGACTGTCGGGCCCGTCGAAACGGTAGCCCTCGAGGTAGATCCATTCGGCGTCCGCCATCTGTGTCTCGTCGACATCGGCAGGCGACAGGAACTCGGACCAGCCGAGATAGGTGTTCATCGATCGCTCGCCATCCGGGGTCACGACGATCAGGCAGCGGCCGGTTTCATGTTCCGATGCCCCGCGCGCCGGCGGCGTGTCGTAATCGGCCCCGATAGCGCGCAAGTCATGGGCGAAGATCGTGCCGAGCTGGTCGTCCTTGACCTTGCCGACATAGGCGGTGCGGCCGCCGAGCTGGGCTATGCCGGCGATCGTGTTCGCCGCCGATCCGCCCGAAACCTCCTCGGCCGGACCGATCATGCCATAGAGGGCGACCGCCCGCTCCATGTCGATCAGCTGCATGATGCCCTTCTCGATCCCGGCGCGGGCAAGGAAGTCCTCGTCGGCATGGGCGATGACGTCGACCATCGCATTTCCGATGCCGACGACCTGATATCGTTTCATTGGGTCTTGTCCTCGTAGGCGCAGAGATCTCGGATGACGCAATCGGCACAGCGGGGCCGGCGCGCGGTGCAGATATAGCGCCCGTGCAGGATAAGCCAGTGATGGGCATGGGCCTGGAACTCGGCCGGGACATTGTCCTCGATCGCGCGCTCGACCGCGTCCACCGTCCGACCCGGCGCGATGCCGCTGCGGTTGCCGATACGGAAGATATGCGTGTCGACCGCCTGGGCCGGAAGGCCGAAGGCGATGTTGAGCACCACGTTGGCGGTCTTGCGGCCCACGCCGGGCAATGCCTGGAGCGCTGCGCGCGAGCTGGGCACCTCGCCGCCGTAATCATCGACCAGGATGCGGCTGAGACGGATGACATTGCGCGCCTTCTGCCGGAAAAGACCGATCGTCTTGACATGCTCGATCAGGCCCTCCTCGCCCAGCTCAAGCATCTTCTGCGGCGTGTCGGCGATCCTGAAGAGCGCGCGGGTCGCACGGTTCACCCCGGCATCGGTGGCCTGCGCCGAAAGCGCGACCGCCACCAGCAGCGTATAGGCATTGACATGCTCCAGCTCGCCCCGCGGTTCGGGACGCGCCGCGCGCAACCGCGCGAAGATCTCGCGCATGGTGTGATATCCAAGCTGCCTGGCCATCCGGCCGGATATGCAACGGCGCGGCGCGCATGGCAAGCCGTAGAAGCCCGTCAGGCCACATCCGGCAGCCGTTAGCAAAGTGTTCATGCCCTTTGCCCAAGATGGCATGTCAGGACGAAACAAATGCCGGATCCAGCCGCGCGGGT
>JASBUM010000028.1 GCA_030147905.1 Acidimangrovimonas sp. | reverse complement strand
AGGACGCTGATCGGCCCCTGTTGCTGCGCGACGCTGTCCATCGCCGCCTGCAACGCCGCTATATCGGTGATGTCGCAGGCGAAGAAACCGGGCCGCCGGCCGTAACGCCGTTCCATTGCGTCGCAAAAGTCGCCGGCGTCGGAGCGCTGGACGAAGCTCACCCGGGCGCCCTGCGCGAGAAACCCCTCGGTCAGGGCCGCGCCGATCCCCGAACCTCCCCCGGTGATGAAGACCGAAGCCCCCTGAAGATCGTGAAATGTGACGTGTTCGCTCATCCTGGGCCCATCCATGTTGTCCTTGCCTTTGTTGCCGTCGCCTTCTTCACCGATCTCCTCGGCCGCCGGCCCGTCCCGGCCGGCCGGCTCAGAGCCGTTCTCCGTCGATCACCCAGATCGCCGCCGGTGGCGTCCACGGTAGCGTCAGGCCGCGCTCCATCAATGCCTGTCCGGTCAATGTCAGCGCGCCCCGGCTCAGCGCCACGCCGCGACGCGAGCGCTCGGTCCGGTCGCCGGCGTTGACCAGTTCCATCCGGTAGCGCGCCTCCGGGTCCAGCCCGCACAGCCGCAGCGGGCGCGGCAGGATCTGTGCACTGCTCCGGGTCTGACCCGCGAACAGGGTGAAGCGGCTGCCGTCCTCGGCGATCTGGATCTCGGCCGTGACCGCCGGATCGGCGGGATCGAGCCGTGCCACGCGGGCCTTCATCCGCCAGTGGCGTCCGGCCTTCCACCAGTCGGTGACCGCGCGAAGACGGCTTTCCTCCTCGGCGTCCAGCTCGTTCAGGTCCATCTCGAATCCCAGATGCCGCTGGGCCGCCACAAGGGCGCGAAAGCCGATGTCGAGGACCCGCCCCGACGTGTGGCACCGCCGCGGCCCGACATGGGCGCCTGTGACCTCGGGCGGCAGGAAAAGCGCGGCCTCGTGCTGGATGCGCAGCCGCTCGAGCGCGTCGTTGCTGTCGGAAAGCCAGACCCTGTGCATGCGCTCGAGAATGCCGGCATCGATCCGTCCGCCCCCCGAGGCGCAGCTTTCGATCTCCACCTCCGGATGGGCCGCGCGCAGACGATCGACGAGCGCGTAGAGCCCGCGCGTCTGTTCCTCCGCCCCGGCCACCGGCAGGAGCCGGTTGTGATCCCATTTGAGATAGTCGATGCGATGGCTGCCCAGAAGATCCGAGAGACAGGCGAAGAGATGCTCGCGCACAGCCTCGCGCCCGAGATCCAGCACGAGCTGATGCCGCCCCATGGGCTGATCCGTCGGACCGAGGATCCAGTCCGGATGGCCCCGGAAGAGGTCGCTGTCCGGGCTGACCATCTCTGGCTCCACCCACAGGCCGAAGCGCATGCCGAGCGCCTCCACCCTGTCGATCAGCGGGCCTAGCCCGTCGGGCCACTTGCGCCGGTCGACCACCCAGTCGCCGAGGCTGCTGCGGTCGTCGTCGCGCCGCCCGAACCAGCCGTCGTCAAGGACGAAACGTTCCGCGCCCACTGCCGCCGCCCGCTCCGCAAGGCGCGCAAGCGCCGCCGGCTCGTGGTCGAAATAGACCGCCTCCCAGCAATTGTAATGAACCGGCCGCGGGCGGGCCGGATCCGGAAAGTGGACGAGGCCGCGCACCAGCCGCTGGTTTGCCGCGGCGACGCCGTTGAGCCCCCCTGCCGTCCAGACCGCATAAAGCGGCGCGGTCTCGAAGCGGCGCGCGGGCCGGGGCTCGGACCCCGGGACATGGCCGAACTGGATCTGGCGGCGGCCGTCGGGCAGTTCCTCGGCCACCATCCGGTGCCCGCCGGACCAGCCGTATTGCAGCGCGCAGGCGCGGCCGGCGGTGTTGGTGGTGCCCTCTTCGGCCAGAATCACATAGGGCGGGTGTTCGTGGCCCGACCGGCCCTGGCGCGCCTCGCGCAGCCGGGCGCCGGGGCCCCATGGATGGTGCTGCAAGCGGAATTCGCCGATCCATCGCCCCGCAGGCTCGATGATCGTGCCGCTTTGGGGCGCGGGCAGGACCGGGGCCGCCAGCCACGACAGCCGCAGGTCGCGATCGGCTTCGAGCCGGCTTTCGAGCCGGAACTGGCCCGAGCCGGGCAACGCCGTGATCGTGTGGGTCAGCGTGACGCCGGCGGCTTCGGCGCGCAGGCACAGCCCGTCCGCGTCCCGGTTCACATCGACCAGCACGAAGGGCGGCAGGTTCAGTGGCGTCCCGTCCGTCTCCGCCACGGCAAGGCCCGGCTGTCCGGCAAAGCCGTGGGCGGCCTCGGGGCACAGGGATAGGGGGGCGTTGCTGTCGAGCATGCCGCCGGTGAGATCGGCCTCGGCCGCCTCCGCGAGGGCCACGAGATCCTCGTCCTCGGCCAGCCGCGCACCCCAGTGCACGACCTGCGCGAGGCCCCCGTCACTGGCAAGGACAAGCGTCTGCTCCGCGCAATCGAGCCGCCAGCATCCCTTCATTTCACCGCCCCCAGCGTCAGCCCGGCGATGAAGTGACGCTGCATGGCGAAGAACATCAGCACCGGCGGCAGCGCGGCCACGATCGAGCCCGCGGAGACCAGCTGCCACTGCGCCACCCATTGCCCGTTGAGCGAGTAGAGCCCCGCCGTGACGGGCTGGGTCGAGGCGCCGTTCGTCAGCACGGTCGCCCAGAAGTAGTCGTTCCAGATGAAGGTGAATACCAGCACGCTGAGTGCCGCGATGGCGGGGCGTACCAGTGGCAGGACGACATACCAGAAGATCCTGATCTCGCTCACCCCCTCGACGCGGGCGGCCTCGATCAGCTCGCGCGGCAGGGCACGGATGAAGTTGCGCATGAAGAGCGTGCAGAACCCGGTCTGAAAGGCGACGTGAAACAGCGCAAGCCCGGTGATCGTGTTGTAAAGGCCCAGCTGCAGCGTGAGGTCGCGCACCGGGACCATCAGGATCTGGAAGGGCACGAAATTGCCGGCGACGAAGATGAAGAAGACAGCGAGGTTCAGCCGGAACCGGTAGATCGCCAGCGCGAAACCCGTCATGCATGACAGTGCCACCGCACCGATCACCGTTGGAATGGTCACCTTGAAGCTGTTGAGGATGTATTGCGCGATCGGCGAATTGCGGAAGACATCGACGTAATTGCCGAAGGCGAGGTGGCTCGGCCAGCCGAAGTAATTGCCCTGTGCCAGGTCGGACGCGGGCTTGAGCGAGGTCATCGCCACCCCCAGAAGCGGAAGCAGCCACAGCACGAGCGTCACCGGAAGCGCGACCTGATATGCGATGCGCAGCGCCGGCCCGCGTTGCTGGATCGGGCGCGGGAACATGGGCTAGTACCCCCTTTCGTCGCGGTACATCTTCCAGATGAAGCCGGAGATGAAGACCATCATGATCGCGAACAGAACCACCGCGATCGCGGCGCCATAGCCCATGCGATAGCCGTATTCGCTCAGCGCCTGTTCATACATGTAATAGGAAAGAACCCGGGTCGCCCCGTAGGGCCCGCCCTGGGTCATGATCGAGATCAGATCGAAGGAGCGCAGCGCGCCGATCACGGTCACCACCACCGCGATGAAGGTGGCCGGGCGCAATTGCGGCAAGATGACATACCAAAGCATCCGCCAGCCCTTGGCGCCGTCGAGCCGGGCCGCCTCGATCTGGTCGGACGCGACATTGTTGAGCCCGGTGAGGTAAAGGATCATGCAATAGGCGATCTGCGGCCAGAGCCCGGCGGCGATGATGCCATAGGTGGCGTAGTTCTCGTCCGCGAGGATGGCGACGCCGTGCCCGGTGAGCATCTTGGTCAGCTTGAACAGCAGGCCGAAGTCGGGCGCGTAGAACCACGAGAAGATCAGCCCGACCACAACCTGGCTGATGACGAAGGGAAAGAAGAACAGGGATTTGTAGATCCGGATCCCGCGCGTGGTCTGGTTGAGGAAGATCGCGATGAACAGCCCCGCCGGCACCGCCGCCATGTAAAGCACCAGCCAGATGACATTATTCTTCAGGGATACCACGAAGGCGGGGTCGGACCACAACTCGCGGTAATTGGCGAAGCCCGCCCAGGTCATCTTGCCCAGCCCGTCCCAGTGATAGAACGAGATCGAGACGGATTCGAAGATCGGCAGCACCACGTAGATCAGGAACATCAGCGCGCCGGGGGCGATGAACAGCCAGGGCGCGAGCTTGCGCTGATGGCGCCGCCAGTGGCCGCGCAGCCCGCCGGGGCGTGATCCGTTCGTTCCGGCGAGGGTGAAGGGGGTGTTCATCGGCTGGTCCCTTGCGGCTGCTTCGCGACCGCGTGCCGGTCGCAGGGTGGCCCCCGCCGCCTTCCGGCAGCGGGGACGGGGAGATACCGCGCCTGTCGATCAGTTGCGGTAGATCCGCTTGCGCGCCGCCTCGAGGCGCTTGAGGATGGCATCCACGCGGTCGGGATGGGCCATGAATTCCTGAAAGCCCTCCATGCCGATCTTGGCCATCTGCGCCGGCGCGTCGCGATCGAAGAATTGCGCCAGCCCATGCGCGGTCGAGAGCATCTTGAACCCTGCCTTCAGGAACGGATCGGTCCCCACGGTGGACTTGTTGTTCACCGGCAGCTGGCCCAGCGTCTCGTTGACCATGGTCTGGGTCTCGGGTTTGGCCATGAAGGCGAGGAACCGCTTGGCGTCCTTGATGTTCTTGGCATGCGCCGGGATATGGATCGTGTCGGTCGGCGCATCCTCGGCGCGGGGCACGCCGGGCGTGACCTCGGGGAAGGGGAAGAAGCCGAGGTTGGCTTCCTTCATCCCGCCCTGCTTGAACGTCGCCACCGCGAAATTCCCGATCAGGTAGGTCGCAGCCTTGCCCTGCACCATCAGCGGCGCCGCGTCCTGCCAGTCGAGTGCCGAGGCATTGGCCGTGACATAGCCCGGCTTGATCAGCTTGGCCCATTCGGTGAAGACCTTCTTCACCCGCGGATCGGTCCAGGCGATCTTGCCCGAGGTCAGTTCCATGTGGAACTTGTAGCCATTGGTGCGCAGGTCCATGTAGTCGAACCAGCCCGCGGCCGGCCACAGCGCCTTGGTGCCGGTCGTCGTGCAATCGACGCCAGCGGCCTTGAACTTGGCGCAATCGGCAAGGAATTCATCCCAGGTCTTCGGCACCGAGACGCCGAACTTCTTGAACACGTCCTTGTTGTAGTAGATCCCCCACTGGTAATAGGTATAGGGAATGCCCCATTGCTTGCCGTCGATGGTCATCGAGGGCAGCGCGGACTTGAGCTGCTGGTCCAGCCCGTTCTTCTTCCACACGTCCGAGACATCGGCAAAGAGCCCCGCCTTGACGAAGGGCGCCATGCGGTTGCCGGCATACCAGGTCACGACATCGGGGGCATCCGCGGTCAGGAAGTTGCGGATCGAGGTCTTGTAGCCCTCGTGATCGAAGACCGTCCACTTGACCTTGACGTCCGGGTTGGCCTTCTCGAAGGCGGTGATCACCTGCTGGAAGGCCTGCTTGGGCGCCGGGTCCGAGGTGTCGGTGAAGATCTTCAGTTCGCCGGCGAGCGCGGTGCTCGCGACGAGTGTCGCGCCGATGGCCATCGCGGCCAGGCGCAGGCGGTGTCTACGGTTCATCATTTCCTCCCTGATTGCCGTATCGTCCAAAGCCCGTGGTTGATCCAGGTTGAGCTGCTTGTTTTGTCGGCAAACATGTTCCATTATGTGGAACAGTGTTTTATTTATTGAAAACTATTGCGCGACTTGTCTAATCTGTCAACAGCCCGGCGGCGGGTTTGCCTCTGCGGCACAAGGGGGAAGGCATGAACGATCTGCGGCCAGCGGGAAGGGGCGGTGACGGAACCGTCGGCAAGGCGCTCGAGGTCCTCGACATGGTGGCCGAGGCCGGGCGCCCGGTGCGCTTTACCGATCTGCTGGCGAGGGGGCGGTTTCCCAAGGCCACGCTGTTTCGCCTGCTCCAGACGCTGAGCGGGCAGGGGATGCTGGCCTACGATCCGGATCGACAGGTCTATGCGCCGGGGCTGCGTCTGGTGCGGCTGGC
>JASBUM010000024.1 GCA_030147905.1 Acidimangrovimonas sp. | reverse complement strand
TGCACGATCAGGCTTTCGGCGACCTGCGCGCCCACCCGCATCAGCGGATCGAGCGATGCCTGAGGTTCCTGGAAGATCATCGACAGATCGGCGCCGCGGATCGCGCGCATCCTTGCCGGCGTGGCGCAAAGCAGGTCCTCGCGACTGCCGCTGTCCTCTCCCGCGGCGCCCGGGGCGGTTCGGTGGGCAGCCCGGTGTGCATCTCGGTGGGCGGTTCCGGGCCGCACACCGCGGAGCGCAGCCGGGGGCGTATCGGCGCGCCGCAGCCATGCATGCCCGCCCGTCACCCGTGCCGCGGGCGGCAGAAGCCCCATCACTGACAGGGCCGTCAGGCTCTTGCCCGATCCGCTTTCGCCGACGAGGGCCACGACCTCGCCCGCGCGAACATCGAGCGAGACCGAATCGACCACGCGATGCCCGCCGATCTCGGTCACCAGACCTTCCAGCGCAAGCACGGTCTCAACCATCGGCGGCCCCTTCGACTGCCGCGGCGGCCTCGGAGGCGACATAGGCCCAGGGGCTGGTCGGATGGGCCATGCCGAAGTTCCAGCCCGCCCGCCAGTCGCGGGCGACCGCGGAAGGGACGGCGAAATTCACCGGATAGAGCGTGTCGCTGACCAGTTCCACGGGGAATTCGCTGCCGATGCGCGCCGCGACATCCGGGGCGGCGGCGCGATTGACGCGGATGGTGGGTGTGCTGGCGTCGATGCGGGGATGGTGGAAGGCCTCTTCCAGCGTCATCCCGTAATCGAGGCAGAACGACAGGATCTGCACCAGCGTGGGGAAGATCTGCCGCCCCCCGGCGGCACCCAGCGCCATCACCGGCCGGCGGTCGTGGCGTACGATGCACGGCGCCATGTTGGCCAGCGGCTCGGCCCCCGGCGCGATGGCATTCGGGGTGCCGGGCCGCGGGTCGAACCACATCATCGCGTTGTTGAGAAGAAAGCCGGTCTGAGGCAGCACCACCTTGGCGCCGAAGCGTGACAGCAGCGTGTTGGTCAGCGCCACCATGCGGCCGTGGCGATCGACGACGCTGACATGGGTGGTGCAGTCGCCGCCGGCGGCGGCATGGCCCATCCGCGTCAGCCGGTTGCGATAGGCGTGGCGGATCGCGCGCGCATGCACCAGCGCGGCTTGCGCATCGGGGCGCGCCGGGTTGCGCCCGAGGGGACCACCCCCCGAACCCGCGTCCCCGTCCCCGTCCCCGTCCCCATCGCCGGGGTCCGCATCATCGTCGTCGGTATCGCCGCGGTTCCCGTCGTGGCCGCCCGGCCCCGCGGCCGCCAGTTGCTCCAGCGCCTGCAGCAGGCTGGGTCCGCCGCTGAGACCGCCGATGGTCACGATCTCGTGGCCGCGGTAGTCAAGCCGCGCCGGTGCCTGCCACGACGCCCGGTAGCCGGCGAGATCCGCGGCCCCGATCGCCGATCCGCCGACGCGAAGATCGGCGACGATGCTGCGGGCGATCTCGCCCTCGTAGAAATCGCGCGCCCCGGCCTCGGCCAGCCGGCGCATCACCCGCGCAAGCCCCGGCATGGGGCGGAAACGCGCCGCACCGCCGGCGCGATCGCTTTCGCCGCCCTGCTCGCAATCGAGAAACAGCGCCGCGGCATGGGGGTCGCGGCGCAGGTTCGGCGCGTCGATCGCCAGACACAGCCGCGCGAACCAGTCCATCTCGAGCCCGCGTTCGGCCAGCGCGATCGCCGGCGCCAGCGCGTCCGTCCATGACAGCGTGCCCAGCCGCTCCAGCCCCTCGGCCAGACCCGCGACGGCGCCGGGTACGCAGATCGCGCCATAGCCCCGGAGGTTGCGGTCACCCTCGACCGCCGGCCAGTCGAACCAGTTGCCGCCGGCGCCGCGGCTCAGCGGGTAATCCGACGGATCCAGCCCGGATGCGGCGCGCATGTTGAAATCGAGCGTCTCCACCGCGCCGCCGTCGCCGGGATCATGGACCAGGAAGCCGCCGCCGCCGATCCCGCCCAGCCACGGCTCGACCACGCCGAGGACCAGCGTGGCGACGACCGCGGCATCCATCGCGTTGCCGCCCGCCGCAAGCACCCGTGCGCCCGCGCGCGCCGCCTCGTAATGCTGGCAGGCGACGACCCCGCCGGTGGAGGCCGCCTGCGCCTTGTGGATGGTCCAGGTCTGGGTCACGACGCGGATCCTCCCCGTGGCAACCGCGTCATCGACGGTGGCGTGCTGGAATATCCCGCGACCGAGGCGCAGGTCGCGCGGTGATGGGCCGCGACCTCGGCCACGGTGGCGAACCAGACACCGGGTTCGGCCTGCATGGTGTCGAACAGCCGCTCCAGCATGGCGATCCTCTGGGCGCGGCCCGAGATCCAGTCATGCACCGTCAGCATGAACAGGCCGCCGAACCGGTGCAGCACCCGCCATTCGTCCAGCCATCCCTCCAGAACCGGGCCGGGCGGGCTTGGCGGCCAGCGGTCCGCGCCCCCGCCGAGAAACTTGAAATGCACTGCGTCGTCGATCGTCCATTGCACCGGCACCTCGCAGATGCCGTCGATCGTGTAGGGCTGATCCTGGCCCATCAGCGAACTGTCATAAAGCGACAGGCGGTCGAGTTCGCCAAGCATGTGTTCCGTCATTTCCCATGCCGGCGAGCGGAATCCCTGCGGCCGGCGTCCGGTCTGGGCCTCGAACAGCGCGATGGACCGTTCCAGCGCCTCGGTGAACTGGTCGTCCGAGATCTCGTCGGCCTGTTCGTGGTAATAGCCGTGAAGCGCCACCTCGTGACCCATCTCGCACAGCGCGGGCAGGATCTCGGGGTTGTCCTCGGCGACCACGGCCGGGACGAAGAAGGTGCCACGGACCGCATGGCGGGCCAGCAGGTCGGTGATGCGCCACAGCCCGGTGCGCGGACCGAAACGGCGCGCCTCGATCTGGCCGAGCAGGCGCGGGCGGTTGCCGCGGTTGGCCCACAGCCAGGGCGCATGGGCGTCGACATCGACGGTGAAGCAGGTGGCGCTGGTGTGACCCGCGGGCCAGCGGTATCGCGTCAGGGGCTTGGGTCCGGCCATGTTCTCCTCCCTCGGCGGCACCTAGAGCGCCTGCCTTTTCGCCTGATAGACCGCCATCGATCCGATCGAATTGCCGCCGTCGACGGCGAGCGTCGCGCCGGTCACGTAGCCCGCGGCGGCCGAGCAGAGATAGAGCGCGGCCTGCCCGACATCCTCGGGACGGCTGGGCCGGCCCAGCGGGATCGCGGCGGCGACCTGCGCGACATGGTCGGGGCTCAGCGCGCTGACCGTGCTGCCGGGGGCGAAGCCGGGCTCGATCGCGTTGACGCGGATCCCGTATTCCGCCAGCTCCAGCGCGAAACCCTTGGTCAGCCGGTCGAGCGCGGTCTTCGAGGTCGAGTAGGCGACGGCGGTGCGGCGCATCTTGCGCGCGGCCCCCGACGAGATGTTGAGGATCACGCCCCCGCGTTCCGCGCCGATCATCTGCAACGCGAAGGCCCGCGTGAGCAGGAAGGGCGCGCGAAGGTTGACGTCGAAGATCCGGTCCCAGTCGTCGGCATCCATGTCGAGCAGGAAGGCGCTGGGATAGATCCCGGCATTGTTGATCACGATATCGGCCGCACCCCAGCGCGCGGCGACCGCCTCGGCCAGCGATGCGACCGCGCTGTCGCGACGCATGTCTGCTGCGTGTATGAAGCTGCCCGGCGCCTGGCCTGGAAGATCCGCGAGCGGGGCGAGGTCGGCTGCTTCGCGGTCGGTCAGGCACAGGCGCGCGCCCTCGGCGGCGAAGGCGGCGGCAAGCGCGCGCCCGAAGATCCCGGCAGCCCCGGTGATGACCACGCCCTTGCCTGCGAATTCGTCGTCGAATCTCATTCCTTACCTCGATCTGGGGTCGAAAAGGTCGCGCAGGTGATCGCCGATCATGTTGACCGACAGCACCAGCAGAAACAGGCACAGCCCCGGAAAGGCGGCGATCCACCAGGCGGTGGCGACATAGGCGCGCCCCGTCGACAGCATCGCGCCCCAGCTCGGCGTGGGGGGCTGGACGCCGAGGCCGAGGAAGGACAGGCCCGCCTCGAACAGCACCATCAGCCCGAATTCGAGCGTCGCAACCACCGTGATCGCGCCGATGATGTTCGGCAGGATGTGAACGAAGAGGATCCGGCCGCGCCGCGCCCCCATGAAATGCGCGAGCCGCACGTAGGGCATGTTCGCCACCGCCAGCGTCTGGCCGTATGCCACCCGCGCATAACGGGGCCAGCGGGTCAGCGCCAGAACCAGCACCACATTGCCGAAACCCGGCCCCAGCACCGCCACCATGATGATGGCCAGCAGGACCGCCGGCACCGACAGCACGATATCGGCCGCGCGCATGATCACGGTCTCGGTCCAGCCGCGTGCCACCCCCGCCGCCATGCCCAGTACCGTGCCGACCGCGCCCGACAGCGCCACCGACAGCACCGCCACCGCCAGCGAGACCCGTGCCCCCCAGATCAGCCGCGAGAGCAGATCGCGCCCAAGCGTGTCGCTGCCCAGCCAGTAGGTGATCCCGCGCAGCGACGTGCCGGGCGGCCGCAGCCGGCCAAGGAGGTTCTGCGCATCGGGGTTATGGGGCGCGACCACGGGCGCGAACAGGGCAAGGACGACAAAGCCTGCGAAAAGCGCAAGGAAGGGCCGCGCGCCGCGGCTGGCGGCCCAGGCGCCGGCAGTAAGCGCGGCGAGGGGCCGTGGTGGCCGCCCGGCCGCGGATGCGGGGCCTGCCGGGGTGCTGCCGGCGGGGCGCGGCGGCCCGCCTCGCGCGGGATGATCCGCAGGGGAGATGGACGGGCGGCGGCGCCACGAGAGGGCGTGCAGGCCGCGTCTCATGCCGCGGCTCCCAGCCGGATCCGCGGATCGACCAGCGTGTAGAGGACATCGGCCGCGAAATTCAGCCCGATGGTGACGAAGGCGCCCAGCAGGACCACGCCCTGAACGACCATGAAATCGCGTGCAAGGATCGACTGGACCGTCAGCAGCCCGATCCCGGGCCAGGCAAAGACCGTCTCGACGATCACCGCGCCGGCGAGAAGCTGGGCGATCTCGAGCGCGGCGATCGAGATCACCGGGATCGCGGCGTTGCGCAGCAGGTGGCGCGCGATCAGGCGGGCCTGACCCACGCCGCGCGCCCGCGCCGCGCGGATGTAGTCGCGCGACAACTCGTCTAGAACGGCGGTGCGCGCCACCCGCGCGAAGGTCGCCATCGACAGGATGCCGAGCGCCAGCGCCGGCATGACGAGGTGGCGCCAGCCGCCCGAGCCGGAAGGCGGCAGCCATTTCAGCCAGACCCCGAAGACCATGATCATCAGGATCCCGCTCCAGAAGGTGGGCATGCTCTGTGCCGCCAGCACCAGCCCCATCAGGCCGCGCGCCTCGCGCCGCCCGCGGCGCAGGGCGGACCAGATCCCCACCGGCAGCCCGAGGCCCAGCGCCACGGCCAGCGCACCGGCGGTCAACGCCAGCGTATGGGGCAGGCGCGCGGCGATGATCGTCGCGACCGGCTGATCCTGCACGTAGGATCGTCCGAGATCGCCGCGCATCACCTGAACGAGGAAATCGAGATATTGCAGCCATAGCGGCCGGTCGAGCCCCAGCGCATGGCGCATCGCCGTGATATCGGCGCGGGTCGCCGTCTCGGGCAGCAGCAGATAGGTCGGATCCCCGGTCAGCCGCTGGACGAAGAAGATCAGCGTCATCACCCCGAAGACGGCAATCAGCGCCTGCCCGCCGCGGCGCAGGAGGTAGACGCTCATCGCCGCGGCTCCCGCGCGCGTGCCATCGCCTACCCGCCCCAGCGCATACGGTTGAGAAACAGGCTCTCGTTCGCGGTCGGCTGCCACTGCAGCTTGTCCGATGCACCATAGATCGCGAAGGCCTGGTAGAGCGGCAGGAGCGGCACCTCGGCCTTCACGATCCGGTTGACGCGGGCGTAATCGTCAAGCCGCGACGCGTTGTCGAGCGTGTTGCGCGCCGCGGTAAGCAGCCGGTCGACCTCCGCGTTGCGGTAGCGCGACCAGTTCGACCCCGAATCAAGGAGCGGATAGAGCACGCCGTCAGCGTCCTGGCATGCGCATGACCAGCGGCCGAAATTCAGCATCGGCCGCCTGTCGATCGGTCCCTGCGCGGCCTTGAGATAGCTGGCCATGTCGAACATCCGGATTTTGACCTTGAGCCCGATCTCCGCCATCATCTGCTGCAAGGCCTGCACGATGCGCTGGTCGAAGACCGGTGCCGTGGCGAATTCCATCTCGGTCCGCGCCGCCGCCCCGGCCGCGGCGACCAGCTTTCGGGCCTTGTCGGGGTCATAGGGATAGGGGGCAATCCCTTCGGTCCAGCCGAAATGCGCCGGTGTCAGCATCTCGCCCAGAACGCGGCCGTGGCCGCCAAGGATGCCCTGGACAAGCCCCTCGCGGTCGATCCCGTAGGCGATCGCCCGGCGCAGGTCCGGGTTGTCGAGCGGCGCCCGGGTGGTGTTCATCCCCAGGAAGGCCACCCGTTCGGTCGGCGCGCTGAGCGCCTTCACGCCGCCCCCGCCGCCAAGCTGGGCGGCCTGGTCGGAATTGAGGCTGACCACCAGATCGGCGGTGCCGGCCTGCAGATCGGCAAGGCGGGTCGCGGCATCGGGCACGGCGCGGAAGGTCACCGCATCGAACGGCCCCTTGACGCCCCAGTAACGCGCGTTGCGCCGCAGCCCCACCGATACCCCCCGGGTCCATTTGTCGAAGACATAGGGGCCGCTGCCGATGGGCTTGAGGTTGAAGGCCGCGTCGCCCATCCGGCGCACGGCCTTCTCGGGCACGATCGACAATTTCACCAACTGCGCCAGAAGCACCGGATAGGGCCCGCGCGTGGTCACCACGACCTTGTCCGTCCCGGCCACGCGCGCACCGGTGATCTTGTTGAACTGACCCAGCTGCGGGCTGGCGAATTTCGGATCGATGATCCGGTTGACCGAAAATGCCACGTCGGCCGGCGTCAGGCGGCTGCCGTCGTGAAAGGCGATGTCGCCACGGATGGTGAATTCCATCTCGGTGGGCGAGATCTGGCGCCACGCGCTGGCGACCTGCGGCACGATCTTGCCGGCGTCGTCACGGGTGACGAGGTTGTCGAAGATGTTGCGATAGACGTAGTAGCTGTCCGGGTTCCATTGTTTCTGCGGATCGAGCGAGGCCGGCTCGTTCACGAGATCGACGGTGAAATGGGCCTTGGCGGTCTCCGCGGCCCCTAGCGGCGCGCCGTCAATCGCCAGGCCCGTCCCCGCCAGTGAAACCGCCGCGATCGTGCCGGCCAGGAATCGGCGTCTGCTTGGATTGGTCATTGTCGGTCCCCCTTCTGTCAGATCGCCGGGGGCCGCCGACCGGCGCGCGCGGTGGCGCGGCGGCAGGGCCCTCCCTCTTGCGCTTGTCCCCGGCGCTCCGCGCCCCCGCACCCCCGGCGCTGGCAACTGGCGCATCGAGCGTGATCTCGACGTCGAGCGCCACCGCCGCCTCGGCGAGATAGCGCGCGAAGGAATCGAGCGCGGTCAGGATTGCGCCCCGGGCGCCCTCCACGTCGCCGCGCGTCAGTGCCGCCAGTAGCGGGCCGCGGTCCGGCAGCGGCGCGTCCTTCGCGCTCGCCCGCTCGAGAAAGCACAGTGCGCGCGCGGATTCGTCCCATGCCTGCGCCAGCCAAGCCGCGATCCAGCGGTTGGAAGCGGCGGCAAGCAGATCCAGCAGGGCGCGATCATGCGCCCGGGCCGTCTCGCGCGCGGCCTTGTCGTGCTGGCCCCGCAGCGATTGCGCGACATCGGACAGCCGGCGCATCTCGTCGAGTTCGGGGTCCTTGGGCCTCGCCGCTGCCAGAGCGGGTTCGAGCTGTCGTCGCGCGTCGATCAGGGCTCCGATCCGGCGAGGGCTTAGCGGCGCGATCCGCCAGCCGCTGCGTGGGATGGCCTGAACCAGGCCGCGCCCGGCAAGCTGGGCAAGCGCGCCGCGTGTCGCGGCCCGGCCCAGTCCGAAACGGTCGGCGAGGTCCTGTTCGTTGACCTTGGCGCCGGGAGCCAGATCGCACGACAGGATCGCGTCGCGCAGCCGCTCGGTGGCGAAAACGAGTTTTGATGCCCGCTCCGGCGCAGTCCGGGCCGGCTTGGCGGCGCTGAAAGGTGAATGCGGATCAAACATTTTGAGATGCTACACTGATTCGTTGAGATCTCAAAAATTCAATCTAAAGATGTTAGATGGCAAGTCATTTCTCCTCGCGCGACGCAATCGGCCCGCCCGGGACAGCCGGTCACGCGCAGGGCGTGAGCGGCACGGCCCGCGGCAGCATCCGCTCGTCCATGCGGGTCGGCACACATCACGCGCGGCGATCTGCAGATCCCTCGATCTGCGGCGCGGCATGCTGTGCATGATCGACCAACGCTCTTCTTTCGGGACAAATACCGCGGGGGTGCGGGGGCAGCGCCCCCGCGGCCTCCGGCCCGCGTTCCCGCCCTCCGCCGGGAAGGCGGTATCGGGCCGGTCCCCGGGCGGCCGGCTTGACGCACGCGGCAACAGGCTAGGTAAAGAACCGATGGCAGACGAAAGGAAATCCCATGTCCGACAGTTTCGATCTTCTGGTCATCGGCGCGGGCACTGCGGGTGCGGGCGCCGCGCGCAGGGCCGCGGCCGCCGGGTGGCGCACGGCAATCGTCGATTTCCGTCCCTATGGCGGAACCTGCGCGCTACGCGGCTGCGATCCCAAGAAGATGTTGCGCCGCGGGGCCGAGATCATCGATGCGGCGCGGCTGATGGCGGGCAAGGGCATCGTCGGCGATGACCTGCGGATCGACTGGCCCGCATTGATGGCACACAAGCGCAGTTTCACCGATCCGGTGCCCGAGAAGATGGAGAAGGGGCTTTCCAAGGCGGGCATCACGACCTTTCACGGCACCGCCCGGTTCGAGGACGGCAACAGTGTCAGGATCGACGACGGCACGCGCATCGCCGCGCGGCATTTCCTTCTGGCGACCGGCGCGCGCCCGCGGCCGCTGGACATGCCCGGCGCCGAACATGTGATCGACAGCACCGCGTTCATGGAACTGGAGGATCTGCCGCGCCGGGTCGTTTTCGTCGGTGGTGGCTATGTGTCGATGGAATTCGCCCATATCGCCGCCCGCGCCGGCGCCGAGGTGACGGTCGTCGACCGCGGTCCGCGCCCGCTGATGGCTTTCGACGGCGATCTGGTCGCGCTTCTCGTCGCGCGCAGCAAGGCGCTGGACATCACCTTCCGCAACGACACCGACGTGGGTTCGATCCGCAAGGAAGACAGCGGCTATGAAGTGGAGCTTCACCGCGCCGAAGGCGGCGGCAAGGAAGTGGTCGGCTGCGATCTGGTGGTGCACGGCGCCGGCCGCATCGCCGATCTCGCGCAGCTCGAACCTGACCGCGCGGGCATCGACTGGTCCGAGCGCGGCGTCAAGGTCCATCCCCATCTGCAGAGCTGTTCGCATGCCGATGTCTACGCCGCCGGCGACTGCGCGGATACGCCCGGCGCGCCCCTCACGCCGGTTTCGTCGCTCGAGTCCGGGATCGCGGCGTCGAACATGCTCGAGGGTGCGAGCGAGGCGCCCGATTACCGCGGCATCCCGAGCGCGGTCTTTACCGTGCCGGAACTGGTGCGCGTGGGGCTGGGCGAGGAGGAAGCGCGCAAGCAGGGCCTCGATTGTGACGTGCGGTTCAACGATACCAGCGGCTGGTTCTCGCAACGGCGCGTGGGCGAGACGCATGCGGCGACCAAGCTGATCATCGAGAAGGGCAGCGAGCGCATCCTGGGCGCGCATCTGCTGGGACCCGAATATGCCGAGGTGGTCAACACCATCGGCCTGGCGATCAGGCTCGATCTGAAGGCCGGGGATCTCAAGTCGATGATCAGTGCCTACCCCTCGACCGGCTCGGATCTGGGCTCGATGCTTTGACGGCGCGGGCTTTGACGGCGTGGGCTTTGACGGCGCGGCGCGCACAGGCGGGTGCCGGGCGCCACGGCCAGATCAGGCGCGCGGGGGCGCTGCCCCCGCACCCCCGGGATATTTTCGAACGAAAGATGGAATTGCGCGAGCCGGGGCCGGGCGCGGTTGTGGTCGCATCGGATCGCCGGCGCTCGGTTCCCGCGCGGCGCCGCCGTGGTCCTTGTTGCGGCGCCCCGGCGGGTTGCGGGCATCTCTCCTGGACGCGTGCGCCGCGTGCGGTCGAACGTGCGCCGGGGCTCGGGATCCGGGCCTCGGGATCCGGTGCGCGCGGCGCGGGAGGTGGCGGGCCATGTCCGGTGCAGGCGGCGTGATCTGTGCACGCGCTCGGCGTGCGGGTGGGCACGAAGGTGGGCACGAAGGTGGCTGGTGCCCGTCAGGAGGGGGCGCGTTCGGCCGCCTTGGCCGCATCCCACAGCGCGTCCATCTCGGCGAGGTCGCTTTCGGCCGGACTGCGCCCCTCGCGGGCGAGCGCGGCCTCGATCGCGCGAAAGCGACGGATGAATTTGGCGTTGGCGCGGCGCAGGGCTCGCTCGGGGTCGATGCCCAGGTGACGGCCGAGATTGGCGACCACGAACAGCAGGTCGCCGAACTCGTCCTCGATGGCGTCGGGGTCGGCCTGATCGCGCGCCGCGACCAGTTCGGCCGTCTCTTCGGCCAGCTTGGCCAGTACCGCGTCGGTCTCCGGCCAGTCGAATCCCACGCGCGCCGCGCGGTTTTGCAGCTTCACCGCGCGGGTCAACGCGGGCAGCGCCGCGGCCACGCCGTCAAGCACGCCGGTTTCGGCGCGCCGGGCCCGTTCGGCGGCCTTCATGCGTTCCCATTCGCGGGTCTGTTCGGCGGCGTCGCGCGTGTCGCGGTCGGGGCCGAAGACATGGGGGTGTCGCGCGACCATCTTGTCGGCGGTGGCGGCGGCGACATCCTCGAACCGGAACAGGCCGCGATCCTCGGCAAGCTGGGAATGGTAATAGACCTGGAACAGCAGATCGCCCAGTTCGCCCCGCAGCTCCGTCCAGTCGCCGCGTTCGATCGCGTCGGCGACCTCGTAGGCCTCTTCGATCGTATGCGGGGCGATCGAGGCGAACTCCTGCTCGAGGTCCCACGGACAGCCATCCTCGGGTGCGCGCAGGCGGCGCATGATCTCGCGCAGGCGTTCGGTACCCGGGGCGGCATCGGTGCCGGCGACCAGCGCGTCGCTGGCCCTGCGGTCGGGGCGGGGATCTTGGGGCATTGCGGGCTCCGGCGAAATCGGGTTCTCTCGGGCTTATCCGGGTTTGCGCGAAGGAGTCCACCATGGCCGTGCTCAATTCCATCGCCGAGGGCGCCGAGATGATGCGCGACTGGCGCCGGCACCTGCACCGCCACCCCGAGATCGGGCTTGATTGCCAACGGACGGCGGCCTTCGTGGCGGCGCGACTGGCGGAATTCGGCGTCGACGATATCCACGAGGGCATCGGCCGGAGCGGTGTCGTCGCCCTGATCCGCGGGCGCGCAGAGGGTCCGGTCGTCGGACTGCGTGCGGACATGGATGCGCTGCCGATGACCGAGACGACGGGGGCCGAACATGCCTCGGCCGTGGCCGGACGGATGCATGCCTGCGGACATGACGGGCATACGACCATGCTGCTGGGGGCGGCGCGATATCTCGCCGGGACGCGCAATTTCGCCGGCACCGTCGCGCTGATCTTCCAGCCGGCCGAGGAAACCGGCGAGGGGGCGAAGGCGATGCTGGCCGACGGAATGATCGAGCGGTTCGGCATCTCGAAGGTGTTCGCGCTTCATACCTCGCCGATGCATGATCTGGGGGTCTTCGCCACCCGGCCCGGCCCATACATGGCGGCGGTCGGCGATTTCGACATCACCATCCGCGGGCGTGGCGGACATGGCGCCTATCCGCATCGCGCCCGTGATCCGGTCGCGGCGGCGCTGGTGATCGGCAATGCGATCCAGACGATCGTGTCGCGCAACGCCGACGCCAATGACCAGGTGGTCGTCTCGATCACCACGATCGCGGCCGGCTCGGCCTTCAACGTGATCCCGGCCGAGGCCCGGCTGGCCGGAACGATCCGTTGCTTCTCGCCCGCGACGCGGGACATGGTACGCGCCCGGATGCGGGCGATATGCGACGGCGTCGCGGCGGCGATGGAGGTGACGGTCGAGATCGCCTCGACCATCGATCTCGACCCCACGATCAACCACGAGGTCGAGACCGCATTCGCCGCCGAGGTCGCGCGCGAGATCGCAGGCAACCAGGGCGTGGTGATCGAGCCCCATCCCCATATGGGCGGCGAGGATTTCGGTGCCATGCTGGCCGCCTGTCCGGGGGCCTTCTTGTTCATCGGCCAGGGCCGTGGCCCGATGGTCCACGAGACGGATTTCGACTTCAACGACGAGGCTGCCGCCCACGGCGCCAGCTTTCTTGCCCGCGTCGCCGAACGCGCGCTGCCGGTCTGACGTTCCGCCCTTTCCCCGTGCACCGGCCCACCCGGTGCGCCCGAGCCGAGGTCCATCCATGCCCGTGATCAATTCCATTGCCGAGAATGCCGACCGGATGCGTCGGTGGCGCCGTCATCTCCACCGTCATCCCGAACTCACCTTCGAATGCCATGACACGGCGGCCTTCATCGTCGAGAGGCTGCGCGAATTCGGGGTCGACGAGATTCATCAGGGCATCGCCACCACCGGAATCGTGGCGATCATCGAGGGCCGTGCGCCCGGG
>JASBUM010000021.1 GCA_030147905.1 Acidimangrovimonas sp. | reverse complement strand
ATGCCGTAGAGGACGTCGGCGATCAGGTTGAAGATCACGATCAGCACGGCGAAGATGAAGGTCAGGGTCTGCACCATCGGCAGGTCGTTGGCGTAGATCGCGGTGATCAGCAGCTGGCCGATGCCGTTCACCTTGAAGATCTGCTCGGTGATGATCGCGCCGCCGAAGATGCCCGGCACGCCAAGCGCGATCACGGTGATCACCGGGATCATCGAGTTGCGCAACACATGCAGCAGGACCACACGCGCCTCGCCCATGCCCTTGGCGCGCGCGGTACGCACGTAATCCTGCCCCAGATTGTCCAGCATCGCCGAGCGCATGTAGCGGCTGATCTGCGCGGTGGTCTGCAGCGCCAGCACCATCACCGGCATCACCATCTGCTTGAGCTGCTGGACGAAGGTCGCCCAGTTGTGCACCACCAGCGTGGTGTCGTAGATCGACGGGAACCAGCCGAGCTGGACCGAGAAGATCACGATTACCAGCACCCCCGAGAAGAACGGCGGCACCGAATAGCCGATCATCGAGACGAAGGTGCCGGTCTGGTCGAAGACCGAATACTGGCGATAGGCCGACAGCACCCCGATCGGCAGCGCGATCAGCACGCCCACCACATAGGACATGCCGACCACCGTCAGGGTCTGCGGCAGGCGCTGGGCGATGATGTCGGCCACCGGGCTGCGCGTCTGCCAGGAAATGATCCGCTGCGCGTTGCCGGCCAGATCATAGCCGGTCATGTTGCCGATGATATGCAACGGCTCGACGACGAAGAACTGCTTCAGCCACAGCATGTACTGAATGATCAGCGGCTTGTCGGCGCCCAGCGCCGCGCGCATCTTGGCCTTGACCTCGGGCGGCACGGTCAGCGGAACCTGCGCCATCGGGTCGCCCGGCGCAAGCTTGAGCAGCATGAAGATGATGAGACTGATCAGCAGAAGCACCGGGATCGCGAGGATCAGTCTTCGGATCGTGTAATTGAGCATGGGGTGCCTCGGCAGGGCAGTCAGGGGCGGCAGGGCGGTCGGCTATGCCGCGGGGAAGGCGGGGGTTCAGGGGGCGGCGCCGCGCCGCGATGCGTCCGCCCGCCGTTGCGGGCAGGACGCGGAAGCGGCATCGCCGGCCGGGGCGTGCGCGCACGCATCCCGGCCGGCGCCACCGGGTCCCTACTTCTTCTTGCGGGTCCAGTCAGCGATGTTCCACAGCTCGCTGTCCCAGGGGTTGATCTGCTCGTGCTCGATCGAGTTGGCGACGCCCGAGACGGTGCCGCGCCAGACCAGCGGCAGCACGGTGTAGCTGTCCTTGGTCAGCATGTTGTTCAGCTCTTTCGAGATCTTGCCGCGCTCCTTGATATCGGCGGTCTGGCTCAACTGGCCGACCAGCTTGTCATAGGCCGGATCGCAGAATCGGGTGACGTTCTCGCCCTGCCACTGGGTCTTGGGGCTGGGCGCCTTGTCGCACATATATTGCGCCAGATAGGTCTGCGGATCGGTGCCGGTGAAGTTGTTGGCATACATCTCGACGTCGGCATAGAACTTCTGGAACGTGTCGGGCGAGCCGGGATCACCGCCGAAGAAGACCGAGGCGTTGATGTTCTTGAGGTTGGCCTCGACCCCGATTTCCTTCCACCATTGCTTGATCAGCGACTGGAAGTCCTGACGCACGGCATTGGTCGAGGTCTGGTAGCTCAGCACCAGCTTCTTGCCGTCCTTCTGGCGGATCCCGTCGGGGCCCACCTTCCAGCCGGCCTCGTCAAGCAGCTTCTTCGCGCCGGCGATGTCCTGCTTTTCGCAGAAGGTGTTGGAGGCCGCGAAGTTGGCCGGTGCGGGGACCAGATCGCAGGTGACGCGGCCGGTCTTGCCATAGCCGATCTTGACCAGAAGCTTGCGGTCGATCGCCATAGACAGCGCCTCGCGCACGCGCTTGTCCTTGAGGAACGGGTTCGGCGCCTTCACGGTCGCGCGGGTGTCGGCCGGCAGGTTGGGCGAGGGGTCGGTCATGTTGAGCATCAGCCGCTCGACCAGACTGCCGAAGGCCACCACGACATGGCCCTTGCCGCCCTTGACCATGTTGGCCAGAACGTCGGGCGCAAGCTGGAGGTTCCAGGCGTAATCGTATTCGCCGGTCTCGAAGACCGCCCGTGCCGCCGAGGCCGCATCGCCCCCGCCCTTGAGCGTCACCGTCTTGAACGCAGGCTGGTTGGGATCGCGGTAATTGGGGTTGTCCTTGTACTGGATCACGTCGTTGGGCTTGAAGTTCGTGACCACGAAGGGGCCGGTCCCGATCGGGCCGAAGTTCGCGGCGGTGCAGGTCGGCGCCTTGGCGCCCAGGCAGTTCTCGAACTGCTTGGCCTGGATGATCGGCGATTCATAGCTGACGAAGGGCCCGTAGGGATTGGGCATCGGCTTCTTGAAGACGACCTTGACGGTCAGCGGGTCGACCGCCTCGACCTTGTCGACGCCCTCGAAATGCGACAGCTGCGCGCAGCCGCCCGAGGGATCCATGCAGTATTTGGCGGTGAAGACCACGTCCTTGGAGGTCACCGGCGAGCCGTCGGACCATTTCAGTCCCGGCTTCAGCTTCCAGGTGATGGACTTCAGATCCTTCGCCACGCCGCCGTTGGCCACGGTCGGGATCTCGGCAGCGAGATAGGGCACCATCTCGCCCTTGGGGTTGTAGCGGGCCAGCGGCTCGATCACGATCGAGGCGGCTTCGAGATCCTTGGTGCCCCCCGACAGATAGGGGTTCAGGATCGAGGGCGCCTGCCAGTAGATAAGCTTCAGCGCACCGTCGGCCCCGCGCGCGGCAAAGGCCTGCGGGGCCAGTGCCAGCGCCGTGGCCGCGCCCAGAAGGGCTGTCATCAGTTTCATCGGGTCACTCCTTGTTGGTATTGCCTTGGCTCGCCTCGGATCCGCCGGCTGTCCCGGCGTTGTTGGGGTCTTTTATGTCGGAATGAAGGTGGCAGGCGACGTAGCGGCCGGGCCGGACCTCGCGGAACTCGGGTTCGATCCGGCGGCAGACATCCATCACCTTGGGGCAGCGGGTGCAGAAGTTGCAGCCCTCGGGCGGATTGGCCGGCGAGGGCACGTCGCCTGTCAGGATGATGCGTTCGCGGGTGTTCTCCAGCGAGGGGTCGGGTTCCGGCACCGCCGACAGGAGCGCCTCGGAATAGGGATGGAGCGGCTCGTGATAGAGGGCTTCGCGCGGGGCCAGCTCGACCATCTTGCCCAGATACATCACCGCGACCCGATCCGCGATATGGCGCACCATCGACAGGTCGTGGCTGATGAACAGATAGGTCAGGCCGAAGCTTTCCTGCAACTCCTCCAGCAGGTTCACCACCTGGGCCTGGATCGAGACGTCGAGCGCGGCGATCGGCTCGTCGCAGACGATGAACTTGGGGTTGAGCGCAAGCGCGCGGGCGATGCCGATGCGCTGACGCTGCCCGCCGGAGAATTCGTGCGGATAGCGGTTGGCGAAGCGACGGTTGAGCCCGACCGCATCCATCAGTTCGTAGATCCGTTCCAGCCGCTCGGTCCTCGACAGGCGGGTATGCTCGACCAGCGGCTCCCCGATGATCGCGGCGACCGTCATCCGGGGGTTGAGGCTGGCCTGCGGGTCCTGGAAGACCATCTGCATGGTCGGGCGCAGGCGGCGAAGCTCGGGTTGCGTCAGCGCGCCGATCTGCTTGCCGTCGATGGTGACCGATCCCGCGGTGATGTCGTAAAGGCGGATCAGCGCGCGCCCGCAGGTCGACTTGCCGCAGCCCGATTCGCCCACCAGCCCCAGCGTCTCGCCCTCGTAGATGTCGAAGCTGACGCCATCGACGGCCTTCACGTCGCCGGTATGGCGGCGGAAGAGGCCGGTATAGATCGGGAAATGCATCTTCAGGTCGCGCACCTGAACCAGCTTGTGCGGGGCAGGGGTGTCAGGCCCGGCGGCGTCAGACATGGGGGCGTCAAGCATCGCGGATCTCCCCTGTGGCCGGATCCCAGAAACAGGCAACGTCATGGCCCGGCCCGCCCACGAGCCGGCGGCGCGGGTTCTCGCGGCCGCAGCGGGCGCCGGCATGCGCGCAGCGGTCGCGGAAGGCGCATGCATCGGGCGGTGCCATCAGGATCGGCGGCTGCCCCTGGATGACGTTGAGCTTCTCGGGCCGTTCGCCCAGGACCCCCGGGACGGTCTGCAACAGCGCCCGCGTATAGGGATGCTGGGGGTTGCGGAACAATTCGCGTACCGGCGCCTGTTCCACCACCTGGCCGCCATACATCACCATCACCCGGTCGGCGATGCCGGCGATCACCCCAAGATCATGGGTGATCCAGATGATCGCCATGCCCAGCTTCTGACGCAGGTCGCGCACCAGCTCGAGGATCTGCGCCTGGATCGTGACGTCGAGCGCGGTGGTCGGCTCATCGGCGATCAGCACCTTGGGATCGCAGGCAAGCGCGATGGCGATCATCACCCGCTGGCGCATCCCGCCGGAGAACTGGTGCGGATAATCCTTCAGCCGCCGCCGCGCGTCGGAAATGCCGACCAGTTCCAGCAGTTCGGCCGCGCGGGCAGCGGCCTGCGCCTTGTTCATGCCCATGTGCTTGCGCAGCGGTTCCATGATCTGGAAGCCCACGGTGAAGACCGGGTTGAGGCTGGTCATCGGGTCCTGGAAGATGAAGCCGATCTCGGCCCCGCGGACCGCGCGCAGCTTCTCCTCGGAGCATTTCAGCAGGTCCTCGCCGCCGAACAGGACGCTGCCGCCGCAGACATCGGCCGGCGGTGTCGGCAACAGCCGGATCAGCGACATCATCGTCACCGACTTGCCCGATCCGCTTTCTCCGACCACGCCCAGAAGCTCGCCCGGACGCAGGTCGAAGCTGACGGAATTGACCGCGTGAACCTTTCCGCCGCGCGTGGTGAAAATGGTCTCAAGGTCCTTGACGTCAAGGACGGGACGCGCCCCATCGGGCATATGACACTCCCCAAGAGTTTGTTTTTTTGGTCTTTTTGGCGACGGTTCGTTGACCGGCCCTGGATTGACGGGAAGTGTTAGCGATTTTTTATCGCGCGGCAATACCGTTTCTCGCCCCGTGACCTGCCGTCACGGTCACAACTTCGGCGCGAGCCGTCCCTTGACCTGCCGGTCCGTCGCGGCGAGGCTTTGCCACCGCCCCACAGCAGGAGACGAGCGATGCCAGAAAGACCGAGTGCCCGTGCGATTCTCGAACGGCTGGTCGCATTTCCCACGGTCAGCCGCGACAGCAACCTGCCCCTGATCGACTGGGTCGAGGAATACCTTGGGCAATGGGGGGTACGCGCCCACCGGGTGCCCAACGCCGAGGGGACGAAGGCCGCAATTTTCGCCAATGTCGGCCCCGAGGTCGCGGGCGGCGTGGTTCTGTCCGGCCATACCGACGTGGTGCCGGTGGATGGCCAGGCATGGACGAGCGATCCCTTCGTGCTGACCGAGCGGGACGGGCGGCTTTACGGGCGCGGGGCCTGCGACATGAAGGGTTTCGACGCGCTCGCGCTCTGGGCGGTGCCGCTGGCGCTGGAACGGGGTATCCGCCGACCGCTCCAGATCGCGCTGAGCTATGACGAGGAGGTGGGCTGCACCGGCGCGCCGCCGATGATCGAGGCGATGCGCGGCATCCTGCCGCCCGCCGCGGCGGTGGTGGTCGGCGAGCCGTCGATGATGGGCGTCGTCACCGGTCACAAGGGCGGGCTTGGCCTGGCCACCCATCTGCGCGGCCACGCGGTGCATTCGTCGCTTCTGGATCGCGGGGTCAGCGCGATCATGGAGGGCGCGCGGCTGATCGAATGGGCCAATGCGGCCAATGCCGCGAACCGCGCCGCGGCCGAAGGGGGCGACAGTCCCTTCGATCCGCCGTGGACCACGGTCCATGTCGGCATGATAGAAGGCGGCACCGCCCATAACATCACCGCCCAGGACTGCCGCTTCAGCATGGATTTCCGCGTGATCCCGGATGAAGCGATGGAGGCATGGGACGCGGCCTACAGGTCCGAGGCCGCGCGCCTGTCCGAGGCGATGGCGGCCGTGCATCCCGGGGCCGGGGTCACGGTGACGCAGCGGTTCCACGTCCCCCCCCTCGCGCCCGAGCGGGGCGGTGCGGCCGAGGCGCTCGCCCGGCGGCTGACGGGTGACAATGCCACCCGCGTCGTCAGCTACGGAACCGAAGCCGGCCAGTTCCAGCAGGCGGGCTATTCGGCGGTGATCTGCGGGCCGGGCGACATCGCCCAGGCGCATCAGGCCGACGAGTATCTTTCGCTCGATCAGCTTGCGCAGGGCGAGGCTTTCATGCGTGCATTGGTCGATCACCTGGCATCATGACCGAGGACAGGCAAGCCGGGGTCCCGCCGCCGTCGCCGCCATCCGATCCGCCGCCGCCGGTGCCGCAGGACCCGCCGCCGATATCCGCGCCGTCCGGGCCGGGCGCGGCCGGTGGTCTGCCCGCCCATGATGTCGCCGGCAGCCCCGTCACCGCGCCGGCCGAGCGCCCGCCGCTGCCCCGGCGTGCCGACGTCGTGGTTATCGGCGGCGGCATCGCGGGCATGGTCACCGCGTGGGATCTGGCGCGCGCGGGCCTTCGCGTGGTTCTGTGCGAGAAGGGGCGCGTCGGCTCCGAGCAGAGCGGGCGCAACTGGGGCTGGGTGCGTGCACAGGGCCGCGATCCGGCCGAACTGCCGTTGATGATGGTGGCGCGCGCGCGTTGGCGGGGGCTGGCGGCCGAGACCGGCGCCGATCCCGGCTATCGCGAGACGGGCGTTCTCTACATCGCCCGCGACGCGCGGCGGATGGCGCGCCACGCCGCTTGGGCGGAGCGCAACCGTGCCGCGTCGCCCGGCACGGAGCTATGCGACAGCGCCGGCGTGCGCGCGCTGCTGCCCGCCGCCGCCACGCCGTGGCCCGGTGGGCTCGAGGGCGGGCTCTACACCGCCGAGGACGGGCGTGCGGAGCCCGGCGCGACGATGGCCGCGCTTGCCCGCGCCGCACGGGGGGCCGGGGTGACCATAGCCGAGCATTGCGCGGTGCGGGGCCTCGATCTGGCGGCTGGGCGCGTGGCCGGCGTGGTGACGGAAGCGGGCGCCATTGCCGCCGGTTGCGTCGTGCTCGCCGGCGGGGCGTGGTCCTCGCTTCTGTTGCGCCGTCACGGGGTCGCGCTGGCGCAATTGTCGGTCCGCTCCAGCGTGGCTGCCACCGCGGCTATGCCCTCGGTCTTCGAGGGCGGCGCATCCGACGGGCATCTCGCCTTTCGCCGGCGGCTCGACGGCGGCTACACGATTGCGCACGGCGATTTCCAGGAGATGCTGATCGGACCCGATGCCTTCCGTCTTCTGGGCCGCTTCGCCGCCACCGCATGGCAGGCCCGGGCCGGCACGCGCTTTCGGCCCGCAGCACCCGGCGGCTATCCCGACGCCTGGGGCACGCCGCGGCACTGGGCGTTCGACCGGATCTCGCCGTTCGAGCGGATGCGGATCCTCGACCCGCGCCCCGACATGACGATGCTGAAGCGGATGGCCGATGCCTTCGCCCGGTCCTTCCCCGGTGCAGACCGGCCGGTGATCGCCCGCGCCTGGGCCGGCATGATCGACACCACCCCCGATGCGCTGCCCGCCATCGGTCCGTTGTCGGCGCTGCCCGGCCTTGTGCTCGCCACCGGCTTCAGCGGTCACGGCTTCGGCCTCGCACCCGCGGTCGGCCGGGTGCTGGCCGAACTGATCGCCGGACAGGCGGTGGCTGTGGACCTGTCGGCCTTCGATCCCGACCGCCTGGCGCGCCCCGCCGGAGGCTGGCTGTCCGTCGCGCGAATGCCGGCCCCCGGCTCTTGATGCGCCCGTCGAATTGCGCCACGATCGCGCCGGTGGCCGCCCCGGGCGGCCCTGCCATCATCACGGCGGGCACTTGCGCAATCGCGGCCGGGGCGGCGCCCGGGCAGAGGATCCGCAGCCAACCGTCAGGGAGTTGAAATATGCCGATCAAGAACCGCTTTGCCGAAATGCTGCCCGAGATCACCGCGTGGCGACGGGATTTTCATGAAAATCCCGAGCTTCTGTTCGACACCCACCGCACTGCCGGAATCGTTGCCGGGAAACTGCGTGAATTCGGCTGCGACGAGGTCGTCGAAGGGATCGGCCGCACCGGTGTCGTCGGCGTGATCCGCGGCAAGAGCGACAGCGCCGGGCGGGTCATCGGGCTGCGCGCCGACATGGACGCGCTGCCGATCAACGAGGCGACCGGCGTCGAATATGCCTCGAAAGTCCCGGGCAAGATGCACGCTTGCGGACATGACGGCCATACTGCCATGCTTCTGGGGGCGGCCAAATATCTCGCCGAGACCCGCAATTTCGACGGCACCGCGGTGGTCATCTTCCAGCCTGCCGAGGAAGGCGGCGGCGGCGGACGCGAGATGGTCGAGGACGGCATGCTCGATCGGTGGAACATCCAGGAAGTCTATGGCATGCACAACATGCCGGGCATTCCCGTGGGCGCCTTCGCCATCCGTCCGGGGGCGATGATGGCCGCGGCCGACCAGTTTGAGGTGCTGGTCACCGGCAAGGGCGGCCATGCGGCCAAACCCCACGATTGCATCGACACTACCGTCGTCGCCAGCCATATCGTACTTGCGCTGCAGACCATTGCCAGCCGCAATGTCGATCCGCTTATCCAAGTCGTCGTTTCGGTCACCAGCTTCCAGACCGAAAGCACCGCCTTCAACGTCATTCCCCAGACCGTGACCCTGCGCGGCACGGTGCGCACGCTCGACCCGAAGGTTCAGGACTTCACCGAAACACGCCTTCGCGAGATCGCCGAGGGTACCGCACGGACTTTCGGTGCGACGGCCGAGGTCAATTACATGCGCGGCTATCCGGTGACGATGAACACACCCGAGAACACCGAACACGCCGCACGTGCCGCCCGCGCCATCGCCGGCGACGTCGACATGTCGATCGCGCCGCTGATGGGGGCCGAGGATTTCTCCTTCATGCTGAACGAACGCCCGGGCGCCTATATCTTCGTCGGCAACGGCGCGACCGCCATGGTCCACCACCCGCAATACAATTTCGATGACGACGCCATACCCTTCGGCTCGAGCTGGTATGCGGGCATGGTGGAAGAGCGGATGCCGGCGGCCTAGGAAGGTCAGGGGCCGGCGGCAGGCGGAAACCCGGCCCGTGCCGGCGGCGTTTCATCCGCAGCGAATACCTGGCTCTCGGCGCTGCACGGATCTTTCGTTCGAAAATATCCTCGGGGGGCGCGGGGGGCAGACAGCCCCCCGGTTCTCCGCCCGGGCCGCCCTTCGGCACCGGCGCCACGAGCGCGCATCGAGCCCGAGCCGGAGCGTGTCGATCCGGCGCGTGTGCGCCCCGCGTCCGGGTCTTCATCCGCTGCTCAGGGCTCCTAGCCGCCGGTATGGCTCATATGGCGGGACATCTGGCCCGTGACCTGCTGACGCGAATAGTCGAAATCATGGCCCTTGGGCTTGCGCAGGATCGCGGCGCGAATGGCCGCGCGCAGATCGGCATCCTCGGCGCTGGCACGCAAGGGCGCACGGAGATCGGCGCGATCCTCCTGGCCGAGGCACATGTAAAGCTCACCGGTGCAGGTCAGGCGCACCCGGTTGCAGCTTTCGCAGAAATTATGGCTCAATGGCGTGATGAAGCCGATCCGCTGGCCGCTTTCCTCAAGCCGCACGTAACGCGCCGGCCCGCCGGTGCGATCGGGCAGGTCGGCGATCCGGTAGCGTGTGGCCAGTTGCGCACGCAGATAGTCAAGCGACCAAAATTGGTCGAGCCGATCCTCATTGCCCAGATCGCCCATGGGCATGACCTCGATGAAGGTCAGGTCATGGCCCTCGCGCGCGCACCAGGCGACCATGTCGAACAATTCGTCTTCGTTCACGCCCTTGAGCGCGACCATGTTGATCTTGACCGCGAGCCCCGCCGCCTTGGCCGCCGCGATCCCGTCCAACACCTGGCCAAGCCGCCCCCAACGGGTGATCCGCGCGAATTTCTCGGCATCCAGCGTATCGAGCGAGACATTGACCCGCCGCACCCCGCAAGCCGCCAGATCGCGCGCATATTTTCCCAGTTGCGACCCGTTGGTGGTAAGCGTCAGCTCCTTCAACGCGCCGGTTTCGAGATGTCGGCCCATGGCTTCGAAAAAGGTCATGATCCCGCGCCGCACCAGGGGCTCGCCGCCGGTGATGCGCAGCTTT
>JASBUM010000017.1 GCA_030147905.1 Acidimangrovimonas sp. | reverse complement strand
TCGCCTCCGGATGATTGTGCCGCCCCCGATTGCGCAGATTTCGAGGAATCCGACTGAAGCTTAGATATATCAACGACTTTCTGTCTGTCAGTTTCGGTTACTGACGCGCAGCCAGCCAGCGCCACAAGAGACGCGCCACAGGCATCCTTGAAATCACATGTCTATTAACACGCATCCTGCAAAATCCCCCAAGATCGGCACGCCTTCAATGGACTAAAATAATGCTTCCACTTATTTTTGGCGATCGGATATGAAAGCATCGATATCGGCGTTCTCCAGGTGGCCTGCCGATAGGCGTAAGGGTCGCCCAAATCAACACATCCGGCAACACTTTTCGCCCCGAAAGGCGCCCGGTCGCGGTGGAGCCTGGGCTGATCTGACAGATCTCATGTGCGTCTCTCTCGTCTGCGGGTCCGGCCCTTCGGCGCGGCGAGCATATCGGTCGAGCCGCTTTCGTGGCGTTTGTGCAGGTTCACGGTCAGGCGGATGACGGCGGCGCTCGGCCCGATCTCGGTTGATGGCGCCCGTTCCCGCCGCCCGACTTTGCTGTGCGGAATCAGCCGGCCGCCGCCGCCCTTGCCGGGGCCTCGGACAAGGCGCCTTGACGCGTCGGCGCGGCCGGGTCGGGCTGGAAGCCGGGCTGCGAAACTGCCCCGGAGGCTTCGTCCGGCTTAACGCCCGGTCCGGAGACAGGTACCGCCGGCGGGAAAACACCGGAAAAGACTGTCTGCCCGGCGCGCGAGTCCAGCGCGTTGCCCAGCCGGGTCAAACGCAAGGCCCGACGCCCGGCATTCTGCCCGAGCCGGGCCGTGGCCTGCGCGCAACCGTCCATTCCCTCGACCGCGACATTGTCGAGCGCGTCGGCCGGGACCCCGAGAACCGAACCCGGTCGCAGCGCCATGATCGCCTCCAGGGTCATCGGAGGACGTGCGATCACCGCGCGCAGCACCGCCGGCGCACCAAAGATCGCGGCCGTATCGGCACGCTCATCCTGACGGGTCGAATTGTCGGACGGGGCGGCAGCCGCCGCGCGGCCGTCCTCGGCGCAATGCCCAGCCGGCTGCGGCAAGGCGAAAACCACCCGCCCCGCACGCATCTCTTCGCACAGCGACAGATCGGCACTGAAGACACGATAGGCGACATCCTCAAGCAGGAGACCCAGCGGACGCGCGTCGGCAAGGAACGAGGCATAGCGGAAACTCCCGCACCAGGCCGCACCTTGGTCGCCGGGCAACCGCTCGGCCAGGCCGGACAATACGGAATCGATCCACAGCGCGGCCATCGCCGCATCCACGCGGGTGGGCATCCGGTCGGTGGCGGCGTCGCCCGCCACGATGCCGGTCGTCTGGACCTCGACAAGCGTGGCAAGGACCGCCGGGCCGATGACCGCCAGCCCGAGCGAATCCCCCGGTCCCTGAAGCACGGCGAGCAGCGCACGCTCTTCGGGCAGTTCGAGCAGCTCCGTCAGGACCCTGTCATGCCGATCGATGGCCTTCACCTGCAGGGTCAAGCCATCGATCTGACGGGCCGAACGCGTCAGCGCCGCCTGCAAGGCCGCCTGCAGCCGCCCGGCGCCCGGATCGCGCCGCGCCGACTTGCGCCCAAGAATCGTATCGGGTTCAGCCACCATCATCCGCCCCTGTGCGTTATCCGCCCCTGTCCGTTTCGTCCGCTTTGTACCGCCG
>JASBUM010000670.1 GCA_030147905.1 Acidimangrovimonas sp. | reverse complement strand
GACCTTCAGCTTCAGGTCCCACAGCATGTAGAGCATGCTCTCGATCACGCTCTCGGCCCAGGCGGTGCGCTTCCACGGGATCACGAACAGCAGGTCGATATCGGAATGGGGCGCCATCTCCGCCCGGCCATAGCCGCCCACTGCCAGCAGCGCGATCTTCTCGCCTTCGGTCGGGGTCGGGCGCGGATGCAGCAGCCGGCTTGCCGTATCCAGCGCGGCGGTGATCAGGCCGTCGCTGAGATAGGCGATGGAACGGACGAGCCGCGATGATTCGAGCGGCCATTCGGCAAAGGCCGTCTCGAGCGCCTGCGCTCCGGCACGCCGTGCCTCGGTCAGCACCGCCACGACGGCGGCGCGGCGGTCGCGGGGCTCGGCGCCCTCGACGGCGGCCAGCGCGGATTCGATCCGCCTGCGGGTCAGCGCGGCGTCGAAGATCTCCGCGGCCGGCAGCAGCAATTGCTGCGGTTGCGGGTCGGCCTGCGCCTGTCCGAGCGGGCTAGAAACCGGCGTTGCCAAAGCTTCCGGGGGCGGGGTCAATCACTTGCACCTGGTTGTTCACGATCTGCGCCACCGCAAGACCGCGCTGGTTGGTGCCGTCGGGCAGGAAGCGGAAGATCCCGTTGACGCCCGCGAAGCCGTCCGGCTGAGTCAGTGCCGCCCGTCCCAGTCCACGGCCCGACTTGACCAGCGCCCCGATGGCCGCGATCCCGTCATAGGCCAGTCCCGCCACCGGCAGCGGCGCAGTGCCATAGGCTGCGGAATAGCGCGCGGCGAAGGCCTTGGTCAAGCTCGGGTCGGGCAGCGCGAACCAGCCGTTCTGAACCCCCGGCAGCGCCAGCGTCGAGGGCGGGATGTCCCACCGCGTCAGCCCGATGAACTGCGTCACTTTCGGGTCGATGCCGTTCTCCACCATCAACTGGGTCACCAGCGGCAGCGCGCCGGCCGTGTCCGAGGTGAAGAACACGGCGTTGGCGCCAGAACTCTTGATGGTCTGGGTGATCTGCGGCACCGCCTTCACCACGCCCTGCTGGGAGAAGACATATGTGCCGTCGCCCACGATCTGGGCACCATCCGCCGCCGCCGCGCGGGTGATCGCGTCATAGCCGAGCTGGCCCGCGGCCGTCTGTTCGTGAACGACGACCAGTTTCGTCCGACCCTGGCGGGCGGCATAGCTGACGAGGCGGTTCGCGGTATTGGCGAAGGTCGGCCCCAGAAGGAAGACGTTGCCGCCCGCGACGGCGGGGTTGTTGGAGAAGGTCAGTTCGTTGATGCCGGCATTGGCCGCCACCTGGGCCGCCCCGCGGGCTGCGCCCGAATAGACCGGCCCCAGGATGATCTGAGCGCCGCCGTTCACCGCCTGTGCCGCCGCCGCCGCGCCGCCGGCCTCGGTCGCATCCGTCGCGTAGACCTTCAGGTCGACCCTGGCGCCGCCCAGATCGCTGATCGCCATCTGTGCCGCGTTCTGTAGATTTTGCGCGATAAGCTGATCGCCCTTGCGCGGTGAGGCGGACGGCACCAGCAAGGCCACCCGCACGCTGCCCGATCCGCCGCCGGCGACCGCAAGAGGCCCGTTCACGGCACCCGGCGCACAGCTGGCAAGGGTCAGCCCCGCGGCCAGAAGTCCAAGGCGGTGCAAGGTCTTGCGGGCGGCTTTCAAAAGGGGGAACATGGGAAATCCTCGCTTGCGGGTCCCGTCGGCGGACCGCGGTTTCGGCGGCTGTCGGCAATGGGCAAAGCCTATGCGCATAGCAAATTGAAGTAAACTTGGCTGGAGGCGCCTTGAGCGATGCGCGATGCAGATCGGCCACTATCACCCGGGCTTTATTTCGTCGCGACCCCGATCGGCGCGGCGCGTGATATCACGTTGAGAACACTGGATATTCTTTCAGAGGCAGAGATTCTTGCGGCCGAAGACACCCGAAGCCTCCGGCATCTGATGGAGATCCACGGCATCGTGGTCGGCGAGCGTCCGCTCATCGCCTACCACGATCATAACGCGCCCCGCACGCGGCCGCGATTGCTGGCGGCGCTGGCCGAAGGGCGCTCGATCGCCTATGCCGCCGAAGCCGGTACACCGCTTGTGGCGGATCCCGGCTATCGGCTGGGACAGGAGGCGATCGCCGCAGGGCATGCGGTCTTTGCCGCTCCCGGGCCTTCGGCGGTGCTGGCGGCCCTGGTCGTGTCGGGCCTGCCTAGCGACCGTTTTCTTTTCGCAGGCTTCCCTCCGCCCGCCGACGCCGCCCGCCGGCGCTTCCTGACGGATCTGGCCGGGGTCGATGCCACCCTGATCCTTTATGAATCTCCGCGCCGGACACCGGCGCTGCTGGCGGTGCTTGCCGAGATCTTCGGCCCCGACCGTCGGGCGGCGCTCTGCCGCGAACTCACCAAGCGTCACGAAGAGATCCGCCGCGCATCCTTGAGCGAACTGGCGCAGGATGCGCAGGGGGAAACGTTGCGTGGCGAAGTCGTTCTGGTCATCGATCGCGGCGCGCCGGCGGAAGTGGATGAGGCGACGCTGGAAGAGGCGCTCGACCAGGCGCTGGACCGCCAGTCGCTCAAGCAGGCGGTGGCGGCGGTGAGCGCGCGGATGAATCTGCCGCGGCGGCGGGTTTATCAGGCGGCGCTGCGTATCCGCGGTTCGCGTTAGGATTTTGTTCACGATATGGCGTCAACCTCGGCAGGTAATGCCAAGATCCAGCTTCGCGCGGGGGTTCCGCCTTCGTCGGGCGCCGTAACGCGCGTCCATCAATCCGTGCCCGTCCAATCCGCGCCCGTTCAATCCGTGCCCGTCGATGAAAGGATGCGCCCATGACTCATCATCCGCGTGACGCATTGCATACCCAGGCCTCAAACACCAAGGATCCGTGGCGGAGCCGGCGCGGCAGCCGCGCATATCACGCCGGACGCGCGGCTGAGGCCAGCGTGGCGCGTGAATACCGCCGGCGCGGGGCGATTGTCGCCGCAGAACGCTGGCGCGGCAAGGGCGGTGAGATCGACCTTGTTGTCCGCGACGGCGAAGGCCTCGTCTTCGTCGAGGTCAAGAGCGGCCGCAGCTTTGCGGAGGCCGCGTTCCGTCTGGGGCGCGCTCAGGTCATGCGGATCGCGCGCGCCGCCGCCGAGTTCATGGGGCGCGAACCGGGCGGGCTGAACATGCAGGCGCGATTCGATCTGGCCCTTGTCGACGGTACGGGCCGTGTCAGCATCGTGGAGAATGCCTGGCATCTTTAGCCGCGGCAGCGATTGCATCCCCCCCGCCTCTGCGTCATCTAGGAGGGGTATTGAAGGGGGTATGGATGGGCTTGAAGGTTGTAATCCAGATGGATCCGGTCGGCGCGGTCAACATCGACGCCGACAGCAGTTTCCGTATCGCCGAGGAGGCGCAGGCACGGGGGCATGAGCTGTTCTTCTACACGCCCGACCGGCTGGCTTTCCAGGAAGGGCGGATAACCGCGCGCGGTTGGCCGATCACCGTCCGGCGCAAGCATGGCGACCATGTGAGTTTCGGCGAGGAGCGGGAGATCGATCTTTCCGATTGGGATGTCGTCTGGCTGCGGCAGGATCCGCCCTTCGACATGGCCTATATCACCACCACCCATCTTCTGGAGATGATCCATCCGCATACGCTGGTCGTCAACGATCCGTTCTGGGTGCGCAACGCTCCCGAGAA
>JASBUM010000667.1 GCA_030147905.1 Acidimangrovimonas sp. | reverse complement strand
AACCCAGCCGGTGATTGGCCTCGACAGTGTCGAAGCCCTGATCCTGCAACGAATAGGCCCGCATCTTGTTGGCCAGGCCGATGCCGCGCCCCTCCTGGTTGAGATAGAGCAGAACCCCCGCCCCCTCGGCACCCATCTGGGCCAGCGCGGCGCGCAACTGCGGGCCGCAGTCGCATTTGAGCGAGCCCAGCACATCGCCGGTGAAGCAGGCCGAATGCAGCCGCACAAGAACCGGCTGCGCGCGGTCCGGCCTCCCGATCTCGATCGCGTAATGTTCCGCCCCGCCGTCCTCGGGGCGGAAGACATGCACCCGCCCGGCGGCACTGGCCTGCATCGGCAGCCGCGCCGAGATCACCGGATTCATCTCGGCCGCTGCGAAAAGGGCCGGATCGAGATCGCGCAGCAACAGCAGCGTCAGACCGCTTTCCGCAGCGACCGCAGCCGCGTCGGGCAGCGCCAGCATCACCACCGCCGGCAGAAGCTGTGCCGATTTCGCCAGCGCGATCGCCGCACGCGCCAGCGCCGCACCATCATTGGTCGAGGCCCCCGCGCCCGCACCGTCGCGGCAGGCCCTGAACGGCCCCTTCATCGGCATCGCCAGGTCATCGGCCGGATCGGCCACCGCCCGGATCCATTCCAGCCCCGCCTCCGCAGGGATCACGAGCCGCGCCAGATCGCCATCGTAGACATGCGCGCGGAGCGTCTCCGCCCGCCGTGCGGTGATCGCCAGCAGGGGCTGCCCCCCCATCACCCGAAGCCGCGCCAGCCGGCCGGCCTCCATCGTCTCGGCCGCCAGCGCCAGCGCCGCGCCGCCCTCGCCTTGCAAGACGATGCCCACGCCCATGCGCAGGTCGGCACGGGCGCGATTGATCTTCTCGAGGATGGTCAGTGCTAGCGTCATGAACCCGGACCGCGCTTTTCTCCCTATCTAGTGGGGGATGCGGCGGATTGAAACAATTACCGCCCCCACGACACGAGCGCGTGAGCATGACCCGCCAAGACTTGTCACGCAGGCCCCGAGACCGCATCTCACAAATGCGAAGGAGGGCAGAGCATGGCGAACCTCAAGAAAATCCTGCTTGTCGACGACGATGACGACCTGCGCGAAGCCTTGTCCGAACAGCTTGTCATGACGGAAGATTTCGACGTCTTCGAAGCGGCCAACGGTCATGACGCGATGGACCGGGTCAAGGGCGGTCTCTACGATCTGATCATTCTTGATGTCGGCTTGCCCGACACCGACGGGCGCGAATTGTGCCGCCGCATGCGGAAGCAGGGAATCAAGTGCCCCATCCTGATGCTCACCGGCCACGATACCGATGCCGACACCATCCTGGGGCTGGATGCGGGCGCGAATGACTACGTCTCGAAGCCCTTCAAGTTTCCCGTCCTCCTCGCCCGGATCCGGGCGCAGATGCGCCAGCACGAGCAATCCGAGGACGCCGTCTTTCAGCTTGGCCCCTACACGTTCAAGCCCGCGCAGAAGATGCTTGTCGACGAGCGCGACAAGAAGATCCGCCTGACCGAGAA
>JASBUM010000660.1 GCA_030147905.1 Acidimangrovimonas sp. | reverse complement strand
GGGGGCGTCGGGCGACCGGCCCGCGCCCCCGGTATCTTTCTCAAGACGGGGCCAGCCTTCATGGGCCGATATATCCTGCACCGGCTGATCTCGGCTGTGCCGGTGCTTCTGGGGATCACCGTGATCGTGTTCCTCATCATGGCGATGATTCCTGGCGATCCGGCGACGGCGATCCTCGGATCCTACGCCACGCCCGAGAATGTGGCGCGCATCAACCGCGAGCTGGGGCTGAATCATCCGCTGGTGCAGCGTTATTTCATCTGGCTGGGCCATATGCTGACCGGCGATTTCGGCCGGTCCTATTCGCTCAACCGTCCGGTTCTGGCCGAGGTGCTGGACCGGTTCAGCGCGACGCTGGTGCTTGCCGGCGTTTCCTTCGTCGCCTGTTCGATCCTCGGCATCATCGCCGGCGTGATCTCGGCGGCGCGGCAATATGGGCTGGCCGACAAGCTGCTGACCTTCGCGGTGCTGATCGGGATCTCTATCCCGTCCTTCTTTTTGGGCATGATGATGATCCTGTTCTTCGCGGTGCGTCTGCAATGGCTGCCGGCCTCGGGGATGTATGCGATCTATGGCGGCGGTGGCCTGCTTGACCTGATGCGCCATTTGCTGATGCCGGCGGTGGCGCTGTCGGTGGTCGCGACCGGGGTGATCGCGCGGCTGACGCGCGGCGCGATGCTGGAGGTTCTGCGCCAGGATTACATCCGCACCGCGCGCGCCAAGGGGGTGCATGAACGCCGGGTGATCTGGGGCCATGCCCTGCGCGCGGCGATGGTTTCGGTGATCCCGGTCCTCGGCCTTCAGGCCGGCTATGTGCTGTCGGGCGCGGTCTATATCGAGACCGTCTTTCAATGGCCGGGGATCGGGCGGATGCTGGTCGATGCGATCCTGAAGCGCGACATCCTGCTGGTTCAGGGCGGGGTGGTCTTCGTCGCCGCCTGTTATGTCGTCTTCAATATCCTGGTCGATCTCGCCCAGAGCCTTCTCGACCCGAGGATCAAGACATGAGGCTGTTTCTGTCGCTTTTGCTGCGCAACCGTCTTGCCGCCGCCGGCGCGGTCGTTCTGGGCGTGATCGTCGTCCTGGCGGTGCTGACGCCGGTCTTGCCGCTGCAAAACCCCGATGTCACCAATATGGGCTCGCGCTATCTGCTGCCCTTGTCGCCGGGCCATTGGCTTGGCACCGACGGGTTGGGCCGCGATCTGTTGTCGCGGCTGATGTGGGGCACGCGGCTGTCGCTTGCGGTCGGTTTCGCGGCGGCGGTGGGCGCCGGCGCCATCGGCTCGGCGGTGGGGATCGTGGCGGGCTATTTCGGCGGCCGTACCGACAATGTCATCATGCGGCTCGTCGATATGCTGATGGCATTCCCCTATATCCTGCTCGCGCTCGCGATCGTCGCGGTGCTGGGGCCGGGGCTGATGAATGCGCTGATCGCGGTGGCGGCGGTCAACGTGCCCTTCTTCGCGCGCAATATCCGCGGCGTCACCGTGGGCCTCGCGGACCGCGAGTTCGTCGATGCGGCGCGGCTGGCGGGTAAGGGGCATCTGGCGATCCTGACGACCGAGCTATTGCCCAATGTGCTGCCGGTGATCGTGATCGCCATGTCGACCACCATAGGCTGGATGATCCTGGAAACGGCGGGGCTGTCCTTTCTCGGGCTCGGCTCGCAGCCACCGCAGGCGGATCTGGGCTCGATGCTGGGGCAGGCGC
>JASBUM010000659.1 GCA_030147905.1 Acidimangrovimonas sp. | reverse complement strand
CTTGGCACGATCCGCGCGCCCGAGCCGCCGATCGTCATCCTGACCTCCAACCGCACCCGCGAGGTGCATGACGCGCTCAAGCGCCGGTGCCTGTATCACTGGGTCGAATATCCGAGTTTCGCGCGCGAGATGGAGATCCTGGCCGCGCGCGCCCCCGAGGCCGGTGCCACGCTCAGCCGCGAGATCGTGGCCTTCGTGCAAAGGTTGCGCACCGAGGATCTGTTCAAGCGCCCCGGCGTCGCCGAGACCATCGACTGGGCCAAATGCCTGCTTGCGCTCGATGTCGTCGACCTTTCGCCCGAGGTGATCGCCGACACGCTTGGCGCGGTGCTGAAATACCAAGACGACATCCAGCGTCTGCAAGGGTCCGAGGCGGCGCGGCTTCTAGACGAGGCCCGGGCGCAGGCGGAGGCGGCCGAATGAACGTCAGGGGCGATGCCGAGGCCTGGCTGCGCGCCGAAGCCGCGGCAGTGACGGTCGCCACGCTGGCGGGGTTGTTCGCCTTCGGGCTCGGCGGGCTGACGATCTGGGCGGCGGTGGTCATAGCGCTGCTGCCCGATCTGTCGATCGCCGGCTATCTGGGGGGGGCGGCGCGCGGGGCGCTGGCCTACAACCTGGTGCATTCCTATCTCGGGCCCGGGCTTCTGCTGGCGCTGACGGCGGTGCTGTCGCTGCCCGCGCCGGTGACCCAGATCGCGCTCCTGTGGACGTTGCATATCGCGCTCGACCGGGTGCTCGGCTTCGGGCTCAAGCGTGCCAGCGGCTTTCGCGACACCCATCTCGGCCGGATCGGACGCGGCGATGGCTGACGGAGACCGGGGATGACCGAGCTGCCACCGCTCGAACTGCCGGATGATCCGCAGCTGGTCGGCAACATCACCCATTTCGCCCGGGCCCTGCGGGTGGCGGGGCTGAAGGTCGGGCCGGGGCATGTCGTCTCGGCGGTGCGCGCGGTCGAGGCGGCGGGCTTCACCGACCGGATGGATTTTTACTGGACGCTGCACGCGTGCTTCGTCTCGCGGCCCGAGGAACGCACGGTCTTCGCCCAGGTGTTTCGCCTGTACTGGCGCGACCCGCGGTTTCTCGAACACATGATGTCGATGATGCTGCCCTCGGTGCGCGGGGTGCAGGAGGAACGCCGGGCGCGCGCGGCCGAAAGGCGCGCGGCCGAGGCATTGCTTGCCGGCGCCGAGCGTCCCGCGCCGCCCGAACAGGCCGGGGCCGAGGCACCGCCCGAGATGATCGAGGTCGACGCGCGCGCCACCGCGTCGGAAAGCGAAAGGCTGCGGCAGCTCGATTTCGAGCAGATGACGGTCGAGGAGATGGCCCGGGCGCGGCGCCTGCTGGCGCGCATCGCGATGCCGGCCAGACCGCTGGCCAGCCGCCGCGACCGGGCCGACACCCGCGGCCGGCGCGCCGACTGGCGCCGAAGCCTGCGCGACGCGCAGCGCATGGGCGGCGAGATCACCCGGATCGCGCACCGCGCCCGCCGCCGCCGCTGGCCGTCGCTGGTGGTGTTGTGCGACATCTCCGGCAGCATGTCGGCCTATTCGCGCGCGGTGCTGCATTTCACCCATGCGCTGGCCAACAGCCCCCCTGCCTCGGCCGCGGTTTCCGGCTGGGCCGGGCTGCATGCCTTCACCTTCGGCACCCGGCTGACCAATGTCACCCGGCATCTGCGGCGGCGCGACGTGGATGCGGCGCTGGCCGCCGTCGGCTCGGAGGCGCAGGACTGGCGCGGCGGCACGCGGATCGGCGCCTGCCTGCACCGGTTCAACCGCGACTGGTCGCGGCGGGTGATGGCCTCGGGGGCGGTGGTGCTTCTGGTCACCGACGGGCTGGAGCGCGACGACCCGTCCCGTCTGGCCCGCGAGATGGAGCGGCTGCGCCTTTCGGCGCGCCGGGTGATCTGGATCAACCCGTTGCTGCGCTGGGCCGAATTCGCGCCAAGCGCGGGCGGAATCCGCGCCATGATGCCCCATGTGGACTGTTTCCGCGCCGGTCACAACATCGCCGCCTTCGAGGCGCTGGCGACCGCCTTCGCCGCCGCCGACGATGCCGGGGACAAGCCGCGGATGATGGCTCTGCTGGAAGGCTAGCGCGCGCGCCGGCGCCGTGCCGCGTGGGCCCGAGCCGCGCGGGACCGTGTGGGACCGTGGCCGCGAGGCCCCGTGCGGCACGGCGCCGTGGCCGCGAGGCCCGCCGCCGGCCCCCGCCGGGCGGCCGGGGGGCGGCGGGTTTCCGGGCCGGCGGCTGCCGGCGGACGGGCGGGCTGCGGGCGGGGGCCGGGGTCGCCGGCGGGAAACTTTGTTCGACGGGTGACGGCAGGGACTGGTCAGCGCGGCCGGCGCGCGCCATATTCGAGGCATGAGCGAAACCTCCATATCATCCGGCGGCGGCCCTGCCGGTCACGGCGGCGACCCCGATCCGGGCCACTCGGGACGGGGCGGGCCGGGCGATCATGCGGCGCATGACCGGATCCCCGAGACGGTTCTCGGCTGGGTACGCGCGGGCAAGGGCGCGGCACTGGCCACGGTGGTGGATACATGGGGCAGCGCGCCACGGCAGGCGGGCAGCCAGCTTGCGATCTCCGCCGAGGGGGAGATCATGGGTTCGGTCTCGGGCGGTTGCGTCGAGGGCGCGGTGGTCGCCGAGGCACTGGACGCCATCGCCGACGACACGCCGCGGCTGCTGACCTTCGGGGTCTCGGACGACGACGCCTTTGCTGTCGGACTGGCCTGCGGCGGCACCATCCGGGTGCTGGTCGAGCCGGTGGGGCCGCATCTGCCGCCCGAACGGCTCGAGGCGCTGGCGGCTGCCCGCGCGGAACGCCGGGCGGTCGCCTATCTGGTCAATCTGTCGAACTGGGAAAGCCGGCTGAGCGACGGCGACGGCGATCCGCTGGGTCCGCTGATCCGGGCGCGGTTGCGCACGGACCGGTCGGGGCTCGAGGAAGACGGCTGGTTCATCGCGGTGCACAATCCGCCGCTGCGGCTGGTGGTGGTGGGCGCGGTGCATATCGCCCAGCCCCTGGTGCAGATGGCGCGGCTGGCGGGCTACGACCCCTTCGTCATCGACCCGCGCGAGGCGTTCGGCTCGGCCGCGCGCTTTCCCGGTGAGCGGATCTCGAACGACTGGCCCGACGAGGCGATGGCCGCCCACGGGCTGGACGCGCGTACCGCGGTGGTGACGTTGACCCATGACCCGAAGATCGACGATCCGGCGATTCGCGCCGCGCTGGAATCCGAGGCCTTCTATCTTGGCTGTCTCGGTTCCACCCGCACCCATGCCCGGCGGCTGGAGCGGTTGCGCGCGGCCGGGGTGGACGAGGAGGCGATCGCCCGCATCCATGCGCCCGTCGGCCTGCCGATAGGCGCCCGATCGCCCGCCGAGATCGCCGTGGCCATCCTTGCCGAGATCACCCAGAGCCTGCGAAAGGGGTGAACGATGGAATTCGGCGCCCTTCCGCCGGACCGTGCGCGGGGTGCGATCCTGGCGCATTCGGTGATCCTGCCTGACGGGCGGCTGCGCAAGGGGCTGGTCCTGGGTCCCGACGAGGTCGGGCGGCTGGAGGCTGCGGGCATCGCCCGGGTCACCGTGGCACGGCCGGGGGCGGACGACATCGCCGAGGACGAGGCCGCCACGCTGCTGGCCCGCGCGCTGGTGCCCGATCCGGCGGCGGCGGGTCTGCGGATGGCGCCCGCCTTCACCGGGCGCGTCAACCTGCTGGCCGAACGGCCGGGGCTGGTGGCGCTCGACGCGGGGGCGATCACCGCCTTCAATGCCGTTGATCCGGCGATCACGCTCGCCACGCTTGCCCCGCTGGTGCGGGTCGCGCCTGGCATGCTCGTGGCGACGGTGAAGATCATCCCCTATGCCGCACCCGCCGAGGCGGTGGCGCGGGCGTGCAGAACCCTTTCGGATGCGCGGATAGTCCCTGCTGGTGCGCGGCACAGGGGCGGGCAACCCGCCGTGGGGCGGGAATATCCGCAGGACGGGGCTGGCCCGCAGGCGGGGGCCGGCGCAGCCGCAACAGCGGCGATACGGGATGGCGCGCCGTCCACGCCCGCGGCGGCCACCGGTGCGCTGGCGCTATACCCGGTGGTCATGCGCAGCGCGGGACTCGTCCTGACCGAGGTGCCCGGCCAGTCGTCGAAGCTGAACGCCAAAGCTCGCGAGGTGACCGGCGCGCGACTGGCGGCCCTGGGCATGGAGCTGGCCGAGACGCGGGTGGTCCCGCATGAGACTGACGCCCTGGCGCGCGCGCTCGACAAGACGGCGGGCGAGATGCTGCTGATCCTGACCGGGTCGGCCACCTCCGACATCGCGGATACCGGGCCGCAGGCGCTGCTTGCCGCGGGGGGGGTGGTCGAACGTTTCGGCATGCCGGTCGATCCGGGCAATCTGCTGTTCCTTGGCCGTCTTGGCACGCGGCCGGTCATCGGCCTGCCGGGTTGCGCGCGCGCGCCCACGCTCAACGGCGCGGATTGGGTGCTGGAGCGGCTCGTATGCGGGATCGCGGTGGACGCGCAGGACATCGCCGCGATGGGGGTGGGGGGGCTGCTGAAGGAAATCCCGACCCGGCCGCAACCGCGGGAGGCGCGCCACGCGGGTGGCTAGGTGCGCCCCGACCGGGGGACGGCAGGCAGGCAGGCAGGCCGGCGGGGGTGGTACGCAAGCGGGCCGAGGGCGGGGCTGAACGGCCCTTCCGCTCGATCGGACAGCTTCGCGCGCAACCCGACAAGGGGTCTGGCCCGGTGCCCGCCGTCGCCGCGGCGCGCGGAGTTCTCGGATTGCATGGGCTCGGGCAAGGGCGCGGCCCCCTCGTGTTGCCTCTTCGCGCCCTCGGGTCTTATG
>JASBUM010000645.1 GCA_030147905.1 Acidimangrovimonas sp. | reverse complement strand
CCGCGCGCCATTCCGATCATCACATGCACCCGGCCAAACCCTTTCCCGCGCTGGAACTGCCCCCCGCCGCCGAGGCCCCGCGCCTGCCCCATGCGCTGCCGGTGATGGCGGCGATCGCGCTGCTGCCGCGGCTGTGGTTTCGGCTGATGGACCGGCGGCTGGAACGCCTCGTCGCGGCTCGGGAAGCGAGTCTGGCGGCTGGCCAGGAACGACCGTCTGTGGCACGATGATCCCGACGCGCGGCCGCGTCGACCGTACCACCCGAAGCCGCCGCCCGATGTGGCGCCCGGTCCGGGCGGCTGGGCGGTGCTACCGGCTTTCGCGCGGCCCTGCGCGGCGGCGACCACTCGATCGCGCGGAGGATCAATGCCATGCGCCTGCCCGTCCCTCTCATGCCCCGGCCTGCCGTGCAACCGATGCCGGACGATGTCCGAGCGGCAGAAGCCGCGCCCCTCGCATGGAAGGGGGACGTGGAAATTGCGCGACGCCCCCCGCGGGCCGCAACCCGCCGCCCCCCATGGGGCGCGCCACGGCGCCGCATCGAACGGCCCGATGTCGTGCCACGGCCCGCGGTGCCGACCGCGCGCATACGGTCGACCCGCCTGACCCTGGCCGCGGTGATAGTGGCGAGCGCCACCGCAGCTCCGGCCGCGCCGATCATCGCGCCAGCCACCGCACCGGTCCTGCGCGACGGCGCCCGGCGGCTGTCGGCAGCCGCCTTCGACGCCTATGCACGCGGCAAGACCCTTTACTATGCAATCGACGGACAGGCCTACGGGGCGGAGGAATATCTGCCCGATCACCGGGTGGTCTGGGCCTTCAGTGGACAGGACTGCCAGTTCGGCCGCTGGTACACGGATGCCAAGGGCCATATCTGTTTCGTCTATCCGGGCAGCGCGAAAGGGCCGCAATGCTGGGATTTCTACCTCGGCCCCGACGGTGTGGTGGCCCGCTATACAGGCGATGCCGGCGGCAGCCCCCTGGTCGAGGTCGCCCAAAGCAGCGCGCCGCTGACCTGCCAGGGCCAGGTCGGAGTTTGAGGGCGGGTCCCCCCGGCGTCGGCGCGGCGGGGTCTTGCCAGCCCGCGCCCCCCCCTCTAAGGCGGGGCTGACCTTTCCGGCGGCAATAGCGTGGGACGATGCGCCTATACCGGTTGATCCTTGCCATTCTCGGCCCGATCCTGATCGCCATGGCGCTGTGGCGTCGGCTGCGCGGGACTGAAACGGCGCGCAGTCTGACCGAACGGCTCGGCGGCGGGCTGGAAAGCACCGGGCCTGAAAGCACCGGGCCGGGAAGCCTCGCGCCGGAACGCGTCGGCGGTGCGGACCCGGCGGGACCCGTCCTGTGGCTGCACGCGGCCTCCAACGGCGAGCTGACTTCGGCCCGCGCCCTGATGATCGCCGCGCTGGAGCGGCGGCAGGATCTGCGCATCCTCGTCACCTGCAACACCGAAACCGGCCGCGCGCTGGTCGAAGGCTGGGAGGCGCCACGCATCCGCGCCGCGCTGGCGCCGATCGACATGCGCTGGATCGTCGCGCGTTTCCTGCGCCGCCACCGCCCCGCTGCGCTGCTGATCGTGGAAAACGAGATCTGGCCCAACCGGATGGACCTGACCCGGCGGCGCAGCCTTCCGGCGATGATGGCGGGAGCGCGGCTTTCGGCCTCGAGCGCAAGGATGTGGCGCCGCGTGCCCCGGCTTGCGGCGCAGGTCTTCGGTGCGCTGGACCATGTATCGGCGCAGGATCCGGATTCGGCAGAGCGTTTCGTGGCGCTCGGCCTGCCGCGCGAAAGGCTGGGTCCGCTGCTGGACCTCAAGGCCGCCACGACGGCCGTGCCGGAAGACCGCTCGGCCCTGCCCGGACCCCTGCGCCGCGCCTTCGATCCGGCACGGACCCTGCTTGCCGCCTCCACCCACGAGGGCGAGGAGGCGCTGGTGCTGGATGCCTTCGCCCGGGCCCGGAGCGCCGGCGTACTCGACAGGCTGATCCTCGCCCCGCGCCACCCGCGGCGCGGCGATGCCGTCGCGGCCGCCGTCACCGCGCAAGGGCTGGCCTGCGCGCGCCGCTCGGCCGGAGAGGCGCCCGGCGAAGGACCGCAGGCGCCGCCGGTCTATCTGGCCGACACGATGGGCGAAATGGACCTGTGGTACCGGCTCGCGGGCCTGTGCTTCGTCGGCGGCTCGCTGGTGGCAAGGGGCGGACACACGCCATTCGAGCCCGCCGCCCACGGCGCCGCAATCCTGCACGGTCCGCATACCGAGAATTTCGCGGCAATCTACGCACGCCTCGATGCCGCCGGGGCCGCGTGCCCGGTCGCCGATGGCGCGGCGCTGGCCACGGCCCTGATACGCCTCGCCACACCGTCCGAGGCCCGCGCGATGGCGGCATCGGCGGCCGCGACGATCGCCGGATCGGCGCGGGGCGACATGGCCCCGTTGCTGGACACGCTCGACCGGCTTCTCGAACGCGCCGCGCCGGCCGGGGGCGCCGCGATGCCGGCCGCCGACCGCCCGGATCAACCGGCCTGACGCGGCGGCACCTATCCGGGCCTGTCGACATCGTGGCCGCCGCCATCGCGCGCATCGACATCATGCGCATCCACATCCGCGCGGCCCTCGGCGGGTCCGGATCCTGTCGTGCCCGCACCAAGCCGATAGCGCATCATCGGCGTGTAGATCCGTCCCGCGCGCCCGCTTTCGGAACGGAAGAGCACGAAATCCTCGACCCTCCAGGGGGCCGTGCGAAACCCCGCCCCCGCGGCCAGCATCCGCGCCAGGCGCTGCGTGTCGCGCGCCGGCCCGCCCCGGCCGCCCGCGAGGCGCGTCAGGGTGACATGGGGCACGAAACGCCGCGCATCGATCTCCAGCCCGGCGCCGCGCAATGCGTTCGTCACCCGTGCCTGAAGACGCCCCAGCGCCGGTTCGGCCCTGATCCCCGCCCAGACCACGCGCGGGGCCTTGGCGCCGAAACTGCCGACCCCGGCCAGTGCCAGATCGAACCGCTCCGCCCTCAATCGCGCCAGCGCGAGATGCGCGTCCTCGATCAACTGATCGGGCTGCGTGCCGAGAAAGGCGAGCGTCAGGTGAAACCCCACGGGGTCGGAGGGCGGCTCCAGCCCCATCACGACACGAAGTTCGGCAAGCTGGGCGGCAGCGGCTGCGGGTATCTCGAGCGCGACGAAACTGCGGATCATGCGGCCCCTCCCTCTTCGCGCGCTTTACCGCACCTTCCGGCGCGGGCCCGCGCGCAACGCGGCCCCCGGCGCCATGTACGGCACGCGGCCGGCGGCGCAGCCCCCGGCATCACGCGCGCAACACCACCACCGGTTGTGACCGGGCCACGGAGGCGAAGCGCGCGGGGCCTCTTCGCCCGCCAACGGACGATCCCCGCGGATGATCCCGATGGGCGATCCCGCCGATTCTGGGCAGATAATTCGGCAAGGCTTCGCTTCAAGCCCGGGGCCCGGCGCCACGACACTGGCGATTCAGGTGCGATCCTGATAAGGTTCAGTGACGACGAAGTAAAAAACGAACACGCCTAAAGATTGAGCAGGGCAGCAGATCCATGTCGATTGCAGCGCATATAGAGGCGGCGATGCCGATCGCCGATGCAAAATCCGCGTCCGCCAACAGCAGCCAGTACGCCGCATTGTGCTGGCGCCGCGTGAAGTCGCGCGGAAAGGCGGGCGTCAAGTCCGGCAAGGACGCGGGCAGTGTTGAGGTGCTGCTCATCACCAGCCGCGACACCGGGCGCTGGGTGCTTCCCAAGGGATGGCCGATGAAGGGCATGACGCCCGCCGAGGCCGCCGCGCGCGAAGCCTATGAGGAAGCCGGGGTGGAGGGACGGATCGATGCCGATCCGATCGGCGATTTCCGTTACATCAAGGTGCTGCCCGGCGAGCGTGGCATTCCCTGCCGCGTGGCGGTCTTTCCGCTGCGGGTCAAGCGGTTGCTCGACAGCTTTCCGGAGTGTGACCAGCGCGAGCGCGCGTGGTTCAGCCCCGCGGCGGCCGCCGAGAAGGTCGACGAGCCGCAGCTCAAGGCCCTCCTGCGCGACTTCGCCCCCTAGGCCCTGCCAAGCCCGGTACCGGCCTGCACCGCCCCCACCCGCGCGGGGGCAAGCGCCGGGCGCAGGATCCGGTTGATATCTCCCGAAAAATCCATACATATGCCCTGTTCGATCAGGAGCATGGCATGATCCGCTACGCCTTGAAATGCAGCAACGATCACGGCTTCGAAAGCTGGTTCGCCTCTGCCGAGGCCTTCGACAGCCTGCGCGCGGCCGGCATGGTCGCCTGCCTGCATTGCGGCACCACCGCGGTGGAAAAGACGCTGATGGCACCCGCAGTACGCTCCGCTCGCAAGGCGGCCGGGGACGGCCGGCAGGCCGAGACCGACAGCGGCGCCGGGGCGGGCGTTGCCGCCCCGACGGGTGGCGCGGCCGAGGGCGGGCGTGTGACGCTGGGCCATCCCGGCAACAGGCTGGAACGGGCGATCGCTGCGTTGCGCCGGCATGTCGAGACGAATTCGGAATATGTCGGAACGAACTTCGCCGCCGAGGCGCGCGCCATTCACGAAGGTGAATCCCCCGATCGCGCAATCTACGGCGAGGCCCGCCCCGAGGAGGCGCGTCAGCTGATCGAGGATGGCGTGCCGGTGGCGCCGCTGCCCTTCATGTCCCAGCGCAAGACCAACTAGGCGCCGATGGCGGATCCGGCGGTCGCCCGTTGGCACAGCGCGCGCCTGAAGATGCGCCCCGTGCAACCGGATGACCTAGAATTCCTCGCTGCGCTCTTTGCCCTGCCGGCGCTGACCGCGCACCGGCCCGATCCGCGGCCCGACCGCCGCGAAACCGTTGCCGCCAATTTGTCCCGCGACCTCGACCACTGGGCCGGATACGGGCATGGCCGCTGGCTGATCGCCGATGCGGAAGGCGCCGTCGGGCTCGGCGGATTGACCCGGCGCGCAGGGGAAGACGGGCTCAATCTTTCCTATCATCTGCATCCCGCCTCGTGGGGGCGCGGCTATGCCCGCGAATTCGGTGCCGGCGCCTTGTCCATCGCTTTC
>JASBUM010000640.1 GCA_030147905.1 Acidimangrovimonas sp. | reverse complement strand
TCCGGTTGTCGGCATCATCGCCAATGCGCATGTCCTGAACGAGAGCTACCACGTCCATGCCGGCGGGCTGATGAACTCGCAGGCGGTGGCAGACGTGGCGGGATGCCTTCCGCTGATCGTGCCCGCGGATCCGCGGCTGGTGTCGGTCGAGGACCTGATGGAGCGTTGCGACGGCTTCCTGCTGACGGGGGGACGCCCCAATGTTCACCCTTCCGAATACGGTGAGGAGGCGACCGAGGCCCATGGCGCCTTCGACCGCTGCCGCGATGCGGTGACGCTGCCGCTGATCCGCGCCTGTGTCGAGCGCGGTCAGCCCTTCCTCGGCGTTTGCCGCGGATTTCAGGAAGTCAACGTGGCCATGGGCGGCACGCTGCACCCCGAGATCCGCGAGCTGCCGGGGCGGATGAACCACCGCATGCCGCCCGACGGCACGCTGGAGGAGAAATTCGCGCTTCGCCACCTGGTGGGCCTGACGCCGGGCGGAGTCTTCGCGCGGCTCTTCGGGGCCGAGCAGGTGATGACGAACAGCCTGCACGGGCAGGGCATCAAGCGCGCGGGCGAACGCATCGTGATCGAGGGCTGGGCGCCGGACGGCACGCCCGAGGCTATCCATGTCCGCGACGCGCCGGGTTTCACCCTCGCGGTGCAGTGGCACCCGGAATATCGCGCAGACCGGGATCCGGTGTCGCGCCCTCTCTTTGCGGCCTTCGGCGATGCCGTCCGGGCATGGGCCGGAAAGCGGGCGGTGCGCCGGGCTGAACCGGCCTGACCCTCTTTCGGCAACCGGCCGCGTGTTCGGTGCGCCGGGGCGGCACGGAAGACCGGAGCGGGTTGTCGGCGTGACGTCTGATCGGGGCGTGCGACCGGGCCCGCGCATTGACCGGCCCGGAGGTGGTGCGGCGGCAAGGCGCACGGCGCCGCGGGTTCGACAGGCGGGACCGGAGGCATGGCCTTGCGGCGCGTGCGCGCGGGGCGTCGCGGCGGGCACAGCCGTCGCGGCGGCGGAATTCCTGAGGCGTTGCGACTTCATCCATTGAACCCGCCGGCGGCCGGTGCCAAGCATAGGCGAGGCTCCGGCCCGGCAGGCCCGCATGGCCGTCCATCGGCCCGGGCCGGGACCCGCGATCATCAGCGACGGAGGGGGCATGAAGCGCTCGCAGATCAATGAAATCATGGCAGAGGCCGAGGCGTTCATCGCTGGGTTCGGCTTTGTCCTTCCGCCCTTCGCCTGGTGGAGCGTGGACCAATTCCGTGAGCGTGCCGATGCCGCGCGCCACATCGTCGATGCGCGCATGGGATGGGATATCACCGATTACGGACAGGGCGATTTCGACCGCCTCGGCTTGTTCCTGTTCACCTTGCGCAATGGCCGTCTGACCGATCTCCAGCGCGGAGGGGGGATGTGCTATGCCGAAAAGCTGCTGATCAGCCGGCGTGACCAGATCAGCCCCACCCATACCCATGTCGTGAAGGCCGAGGACATCATCAACCGCGGCGGCGCAACACTGGCCGTCGAGTTGCATGGCTCGGATGCCGCGGGGCGTTTTGACGCCGGCGCCGGCGGCTCGGTCTGGTGCGACGGACAGCGGAGGGAATTCGCCGCGGGCGAGGTTCTGATGCTCGCGCCCGGCGAATCGGTGACCCTGATGCCCGGGGACTGGCACAAGTTCTGGGGC
>JASBUM010000637.1 GCA_030147905.1 Acidimangrovimonas sp. | reverse complement strand
GATGCCCGCACCCATCATGCCCGCGCCAAGGATTCCGATTTTCCTGACCTTCTGATCGGAGACGCCCTCGGGCCGCACGGCGCCTTTCTCGAGCGCCTCCTTGTTGAGGAAGAGCGAGCGGATCATCGCCGCCGACGAGGGGTTCATCAGCACATTGGTGAACCAGCGCGCCTCGATCCGCAGCGCCGCGTCGAAGGGCACGAGCGCGCCTTCGTAAACGGCCGAAAGCAGCGCCTTGGCGGCGGGATAGACGCCTTTGGTCTTGCCCAACACCATGGCGTTGGCGCCGACGAAGGTCATGAAACCGGCCGGGTGATAGGGGGCGCCACCGGGCATCTTGTAGCCCTTCTGATCCCAGGGCTTGACGCAATCCGCGTCCTTGGCCTCAAGCACCCAGGCACGGGCGGCGGCGACCGGGTCGGCGACCACCTCGTCGATCAAGCCGGCGGCCTTGGCCTTTTTCGGATCGCTCAGCTTGCCCTCCAGCAGGAAGGGCGCGGCGGCCATGGCGCCCAGTTTGCGCACCAGCCGCGTGGTGCCGCCGCCGCCGGGGAAGATGCCCACCATGATCTCGGGCAGGCCGATCTTGGCCGACGGGTTGTCGGCGGCGAAGATGCGGTGGCAGGCCAGCGGCAGCTCGAGCCCGATGCCGACCGCGGTGCCGGGCAGGGCGGCGGCGATCGGCTTGGCGCCTTTCAGCGTCTTGGGGTCCATGCCCGCGCGTTCGATCTTGCGCAGCACGCCATGCATGCCCATCACGCCCTAGAACAGCCCGCGCGCGGGATCGTCGCCGGCCTCGTCGCGCATCCGGGCGAGCACGTTGAGATCCATCCCGCCGGCGAAATCGCGCTTGGCCGAGGTGATGACGACGCCCTTGACCGCCGGGTCGGCGAGGGCTGCGTCGATATGGGCGTCAAGCTCGGCGAACCCTTCGCGGCTCATGACGTTCATCGACTTGCCGGGCACGTCCCAGGTAATGGTGGCGACGCCGTCGGAATCCTTGGAATAATGGAATTCGGTCATCTGCATAATCCTTTCCGGCCCGGTCAGAGGCGTTCGATGATCGTGGCCGCACCCATCCCCGAGGCGATGCACAGCGTGGCAAGCCCGGTCTCGAGGTCGCGCCGCTCCATCTCGTCAAGCAGCGTGCCGAGGATGATCGCGCCGGTTGCGCCCAGCGGATGGCCCATGGCAATCGCGCCGCCGTTGACGTTCACGCGGGCGGGGTCGACCTCGAAGGCCTGAAGGAAACGCAGCACCACGGCGGCGAAAGCCTCGTTCACCTCGAAAAGGTCGATGTCGGAGATCTTCATGCCGCTTTCGCGCAGGATCTTTTCGGTCACCGGCACCGGGCCGGTGAGCATGATCGTGGGATCGGTGCCGATCTTGGCGGTGGCGCGGATGCGGGCGCGGGGCTTGAGGCCGTGGGCCTTGCCGAATTCGGCGTTGCCGATCAGGACGGCGGCGGCGCCATCGACGATGCCCGAGGAATTGCCGGCGTGATGGACATGCTCGATCCGTTCGAGATGGGGATATTTCATCAAGGCGACCTGATCGAAGCCGGGCATGACCTCACCCATGTCCTTGAAGGAAGGCTTGAGCGCGCCAAGTGTCTGCATGTCGGTCCCGGGGCGCGGGTATTCGTCGCGGTCGAGAATGCTCACACCGTTCTGGTCGCGGACGGCGACGATGGATCTGGCGAAGCGGCTCTCGGCCCAGGCTTCGGCGGTGCGGCGCTGGCTTTCGACGGCGAGCGCGTCGACCGCATCGCGCGAAAATCCGTATTCGGTGGCGATGATGTCGGCCGAGATCCCCTGCGGGACGAAATAGGTCTTCATCGCGAGGCTCGGGTCGACGGCGATGGCGGCGCCGTCCGAACCCATGGCGACGCGGCCCATCATCTCGACGCCTCCGGCGATATAGGCCGCGCCGGCGCCGCCCCTGACCTGATTGGCCGCGAGGTTCACCGCCTCGAGCCCCGACGCGCAGAAGCGGTTGATCGAAAGGCCGGGGATGGATTCGTCGAGATCCGACAGCAGGACCGCGGAACGGGCCAGACAGCCGCCCTGTTCGCCGACCTGGGTGACATTGCCCCAGATCACATCCTCGACGGCATGGCCGTCGAGGTTGTTGCGGGTTTTCACCGCGTTCAGCATCTGTGCCGAAAGCGCGACCGATGTGACCTCGTGC
>JASBUM010000625.1 GCA_030147905.1 Acidimangrovimonas sp. | reverse complement strand
GGGGCTGCTGGCGACGCTGGGGCTGCAATCCTCGACCGCGACCGCGCTGATGACGGCCTCCTTCGTCGAGGGCGAGATGATCCGGCCGCGGATGGCGCAGCTGGTGCTTCTGGGGGCCAATGTCGGCACCGCGCTGACGGCCTGGGTGGTGGCCTTCGGGATCGAGGCGCTGGCGCCGCTTCTGTTGCTGGCGGGCTATGCGCTGTGGCGGCGGGGACGGCCGCAATGGGCGGGACTGGGGCTGGCGCTGGTCGGTGTCGGGCTGATCCTGGTTTCGCTGGTGCTGCTCAACGATGCTTCGGCGCCGCTGCGCCATTCGTCGGCCATGCAGGCCTTTCTCGGGCTTCTCGGCGGCGCCTGGCCGGTGGCCTTCGCGATCGCGGCCGCGCTTGCGGTGCTGTGCTCCTCGTCATTGGCGGTGGTGATGCTGGTGCTGTCGCTGGCGCGCGGCGGCGACATCGGCCCGGCGTTGACCGTAGTGCTGGTGCTCGGGGCGAATTTCGGCGGCGCCATCCCGCCGGTGCTGGCCACGCTGGGGGCGCCGCTGCGGGCGCTGCGGGTCACCGCCGGGAATCTGGCGGTGCGCGCCATCGGCTGTCTGATCGTGCTGCCCTTCGCGGGGCTTGCGGGGGCGCTTCTGGCGCGGGTCTCGCCGATGCCGCAACTGCTGCCGGTCGAGGCGCATCTGGCCTTCAACGTAGCCCTGGCCGCGGTGATCTGGCCCTTTACCGGACGCATCGCGGCGCTGGTGTCGGGGCTTCTGCCCGACCGCCCCGCCGAGGCCGAGGCCGGGCCGCGCTGGCTTGATGATGCCGCGCTCGAGACGCCGGCACTGGCGCTGGCGGGGGCGAGCCGCGAGGCGCTGGCCATCGGCGATCTGGTGGAGCGGATGCTGCAACTGACGATCAAGGCCTTTCGCCATGGCGATCCGGCCCCGTTGCAGGAGGTGGCGCGGCTCGACGACCGGGTCGACAGCTTGCAGCAGGCGGTGAAGCTCTACCTGTCGCGGCTGGGGCGCGAGGCGGCCGAGGAGGACAAGCGTCGCGCCATCATCATCCTCGACTATGTCATCAACCTCGAGCACATGGGCGACATCATCGACAAGGGACTGGTGCCCGAGGTCGAGACCAAGGCCGAGCATTGGCTGCGCTTTTCCGACGAGGGCTATCGCGAGTTGAACGCGCTGTTCCTGCTGACGCTGGAGAACCTGCGCGTGGCCCAGACCATCTTCATGAGCAGGGACGCGCGGCTGGCGCGGCAGCTGATGGAGGAAAAGGTGAAGATCCGGCGGATGGAGCGGGCCTCGGCCGAGCGACATTTCCGCCGGCTGCGCGACGGTCACGCCGAAAGCCTGCAGACCTCTTCGCTGCATCTGGACATGCTGCGCGATCTCAAGCGGATCAATGCCCATATCGCCGCCGTCGCCTATCCGATCCTCGACGAGGAGGGGTTGCTGGTCGAGAGCCGGCTCAAGACCCAGGGCGCCGCGGAGGGGCTGGGCGGGGCCGAGGTGAAAGGCGGGGCCGAGGTGAAAGGCGGGGACGGGGGGGCGGATGGCGCCAAGGGGCCGGGCCGGGCCGAAGGTGCGGCGGGCCCCGGCGAATGACACCCCCCCTGTGCCGGGCCGGGACGGGGCGGCCGCCGACCGACCGCGCCGGGTAGCGCCGAGATGCGAAAGAATGGGAGGCGCGCGTGCGCGCGCCCCGGACAGTTCCGTGACCGGCCGCAAAGACGCTCAGCAGCAAGAGGCGCGGGGCGCCGGCAGGGCCCCCGCCGGCCGGAACCGGCGCGGATCCCGGGCGGGATACCGGGACCCCGGGGTGACGGTCGGCATGACGGCCCCGGATGGCAGGCCCCTCGTGATGGGGATGTGTGACGGTGATGTGTGAGGCTGACGGGTGCGGGGGGCGCGCGCGCCGCGGATGAGGGCCGCGGACGGGCGCTGCGGTGCCCGGCCGGCGATCCCCGGCCCGGTGCGGCTTTCAGGCGCTGAGTCGCATGGCCTCGGCGGGTGTGGCGGCCGCGGGCAGGGGGGCGAGGGCGGCCTGCCCGGCGGCGGTTTGTTCGCGCCGGCGCTCCTCGTGATACATGGTTGAAAATTCCGCCGGCATCCCCAGTGCGGCATAGACGCGGCCGTCCTCGCCGTTGCGGTAGGGCTCGCCGATGCGGCGCACGTCATAGCCTAGCTGACGCAGCGCCCGCATCAATGCCATCGACGACAGGCAGATCATCTCGGCCGCGCCCTGCCGGCGAGCGGTGTCGACAAGCCCGTCGACGATCAGGGCCAGGCATCGCGCGCGCTCGGCCTGGGTGCGCACGGCGTCGTCGACCACGAGCCGCGTGCACTCCCAAACCTCGGGGGTGGCGATCTCGGCGCGCATGATCTGCGGCGGGATATGCGCAAGCTTTCCCACCACCGCGTCGCGCAGCATGTAGGTGTGGCTGCCCCAGCGCGCCGTCGTCGGCATCGCCCGCGCGCCGCCGATCACCCGCCCGTTGTCCATCACCAGCGAATAGCGCGCCTGTGGCGTATCGTACTGATCCATCTCCACATGGTCGTCATGGGGCACATCCCACTTCATCTGATCGACGAAGACCTTCTTGCGCAGCGCAAGGAATTCGTAGAACGCCGGGCCGTAGCGGTGGAAGTCCGAAAAGTCGAAACTGATGTTCTGCATGTCTTGAGTCTCCTTCCTGGGGCAGGCGTTGCACCGCTGGTTTGATTCTTACGCTGCAAGTTGCAAAAATCATTAACGTTTCGCCCACAGAGATTAAGGGAAGGTTACTCAAGCCGGGAGAACAGGCAAGGGTTGTGCTTGAATAGACACGCTATCGGACTGCGTGCATCATCGCCTCCGCGGCCTCGTGACAGGGCCGGAATCCGCCGGCCTTGCCGGCGCGCATGCGGCTCCGGGACCTCGGCTGCAAGGCGCCCGAGCCCGGCACCGCCGTCTCTGGACAGGTGTCATGCGGAGGAGGCCTTGCGCCGCCTGCCTGCGTCGGAAACCTGCGCCGAGGGGAATGCCGGATGAACGGGGGCGGACGCCTGCGCGCCCGGAAGCCGTGCGACCTTGTCTTATGAATTCGGGAGGTTCCCTGGTTAGAAGGGAACCACTGCCCGCCACGCCATTCATGGCGGGCAGTGGCGGCGGTTGGATCGAGGAGGCCTGGGTCTTCAGGACCGTTTCTGAGTAGGATCGACCGCCGTCTTCACCATGGGCCTGAACGGATACGCGTG
>JASBUM010000623.1 GCA_030147905.1 Acidimangrovimonas sp. | reverse complement strand
GACAGGGAAAGGGTGAAGAGGCGTGAACCAGTCTGTCGCGACCTTGCTGTCGCTGCTCGATATCGAGCGGCTCGAGGAAAACCTCTTTCGTGCCACCGGCGCGGGCGGCGAAACCAGCCGCCGCATCTTCGGCGGCCAGGTGGTGGCGCAGGCGCTGGCGGCGGCGAGCCATACGGTCGCGGACCGTGCCTGCCATTCACTGCATGCCTATTTCCTGCGTCCGGGCGACCCCTCGATCCCGGTGATCTACGAGGTCGACCGCGCCCGCGATGGCGGATCCTTCACCACGCGGCGGGTGATCGCCATCCAGCACGGGCGGCAGATCTTCAACATGGCGGCCTCGTTCCATCGCGACGAGGACGGACCCGCGCATGAACATCCCGCCCCTGCCGAGGTGCCGCCACCCGACAGGGCCATCGCGCGCACCGAACGCCTCGCGGCCAGCGCCCACCGCGTTCCCGAAGGCAAGCGGGCGGATTACCTGCGCCCCTCGGCGATCGAGGTGCGCGAGATCGACCCCTACGACATGACCGCGCCCGCCGTATCTTCGGACCGGCAGCGGCTGTGGTTCCGCGTCGCCCGGCCGGTCGCGGGGCCGGACTGGCTGCATCGCTGCCTGCTTGCCTATGCCTCGGACATGTTCCTGCTGGGCTCGGCCCTGCGCCCGCATGCACTAAGCTGGCTGAAGCCCGACGTGATGAGCGCAAGCCTCGACCATGCGGTCTGGTTCCATCGGCCGGTGCGATTCGACGCCTGGCATCTCTATGTCACCGACAGCCCCTTCGCCGGCGGCGGGCGGGCCTTCTGCCGCGGCGCGATCTACGACGAAAGCGGGGCGCGGGTGGCATCGACCGCGCAGGAGGGGTTGATGCGCCCCTTCCGCCGCAGCGCCCCGTGATCGGGGACGCGGCCGCCGCCGGGAACCTGGGCGCGCGAGCCGCCGCGCGAGCCGCCGCGCGCGCTTGACAGCGCGCCCGGGCCGCATCTACTGTCCCGCTTAGCGAAACGCCATTCCGCAGATTTCCGCACCACCGGCGGCGACGCGGCGCTGATCGCCTGCCCGGAAAATCCGCCGCGCGGCCGGTCGCAGCCCTGCCAGCGCCGGTGGGCTCGCAGACCGCACATCGCGCATGATGCAAGGACACCCACCGATGCCCGACCCGGACGCCACGCTGCTGCACTACGACACCGACGGAGCGGTGGCACTGATCGCGTTCGACAATCCGCCGGTCAATGCCGCATCGCACGGGCTGCGCGCGGCGCTGGCAGCGGCGCTGGACCGGGTCGAGGCCGACCGCGAAATCCGCGCGGTAGCCCTGTATGGCCGCGGCCGGTCCTTCGTCGCCGGCGCCGATATCCGCGAATTCGGCCAGCCCCCGCGCGCGCCGATGCTGCCCGCCCTGTGCAACCGGATCGAGGCGATGGACAAGCCGGTGGTCGCGGTGGTCCATGGCGTGGCGCTTGGCGGCGGGTTCGAACTGGCGTTGGCTGCCCATGCCCGGGTGGCGCTGCCGGGAACGACCCTCGGCTTTCCCGAGGTCGGCCTCGGCATCATTCCCGGCGCCGGCGGCACGCAGCGGGCGCCGCGGCTGGCCGGCATGGGGCCGGCGCTCGACCTGATCGTGACCGGGCGCCGGATCGGGGCGGAAGAGGCGCTGGCGCTGGGTCTGATCGACCGGATCGAGACCGGCGCGCCCGGCGATGTCGCGCGTGCCGCGGCGGCGGCGCTGATCACGGGCGAGCAGCGCCACCGCCGGACAGGCGCGATCACCCTTGCGGTCGACGCCGAGGCGCTGGCCGCCGCGCGCGAGACGACCGCGCGCCGCACGCCCCACCTGATGGCGCCGATGAAGGCCATCGACGCCGTCGCCGCGGCCCAGCATCCGATTGCCGAGGGGCTGGCCACCGAACGCGCCCTCTTCGCCGAATGTCTTGCAAGCCCGCAGCGCGCGGGACTCGTCCATGCCTTCTTCGCCGAACGCGCGGTGACCAAGATCCCCGAGGCGGGCGCGACCCCGCGCGAGATCGCGCGGATCGGGGTGATCGGCGCGGGCACCATGGGGTCCGGCATCGCCACCGCGGCGCTTCTGGCCGGTTTCGAGGTGCGGCTGAACGAACGCGACGCGGCCACGCTCGACCGCGGGGTAAAGGTGATCGAGAAGAACCTCGCCGGCGCGGTCAAGCGTGGCAAGATCAGCGCCGAGGCCATGGCCGCGATCCTCGCCGGGAAGCTGCGCCCAACCCCCGATCTGGCCGGTTTCGCCGATGTCGACCTGGTCATCGAGGCGGCGTTCGAGGATATGGCGGTGAAACGCGATCTCTTCGCCCGGCTCGATGCGGTCTGCCGCCCCGGCGCGGTTCTGGCCTCGAACACCTCCTATCTCGATATCGACGCGATCGCCGCCGAGACCGGGCGGGCCGGCAACGTGCTGGGACTGCATTTCTTCTCGCCGGCCCATGTCATGCGGCTTCTGGAGGTGGTGGTCGGCGCGCGGACCACGCCCGAGGTGGTCGCCACCGGCTTTGGCCTGGCGCGGCGGCTGAACAAGGTCGCGGTGCGCGCCGGCGTCTGCGACGGCTTCATCGGCAACCGCATCCTTGCCCATTACAAGAAGGCCGCCGATTACCTCGTCGCCGATGGCGCCGATCCGGCGCAGGTGGATGGCGCGCTCGAATCCTTCGGCTTCGCCATGGGGCCGTTCAAGGTGTCCGATCTCGCCGGCGGCGATATCGGCTGGGCCACCCGCAAGCGCCTGGCCCCGAGCCGCCCCGCCGCCGAACGCTATGTCGAAATCGCCGATCGCTTGTGCGAGCGCGGCTGGTTCGGGCGCAAGTCCGGGCGCGGCTACTACGATTATTCCGGCGATGTCCCGGTGCCCAATCCCGAACTTGACGCGATCATCGCCGCCGAGCGCGCCCGCGCCGGGATCAAGCCGCGCGCCTTCGCCGATCACGAGATCGTCGATCGCTACATGACGGCGATGATCGCCGAGGCCGCGCGGGTGGTGGAGGACGGGATCGCCCTGCGCCCGATTGACGTCGATGCGGTGTTCCTGTTCGGCTACGGTTTTCCGCGCTTTCGCGGCGGGCCGCTGCATTACGCCGACGGGCTCGGCGCTGCGATCCTTGTCCGCCGGATCGAGGATTACGCCCGCGAGGATCCCCATTACTGGCGCGTGCCGAAGCTCTTGCGCAAGATGGCGGCCGACGGCACCAGCTTCGCCGATCTCAACACCCGGTCCTGACCGATATCGAAAGGAGAGGCCGATGGATCTGTCCTACAGCCCCGAGGAAGAGACATTCCGCGCCGACTTGCGCGCGTTTCTCGAATCCGAACTGCCGCCCGCGACAGCGGCCCGGGTGCGCCGCGCCGAAGAGCTGTCCAGGGAGGAGATGGCGGATTGGCACGCCCGCCTCGCCCGCCGCGGCTGGCTTGCCACGACCTGGCCCGAAAAATGGGGCGGCCCCGGCTGGGGCCCGGTGAAGCGCCACATTTTCGAAGAGGAATGCGCCCGCGCCGGCGCGCCGCGGATCGTCCCCTTCGGGGTGATGATGCTGGGGCCGGTGTTGATGAAATTCGGCACGCCCGAACAGCAGAAGACGATCCTGCCGCGCATCATCGACGGGTCCGACTGGTGGTGTCAGGGCTATAGCGAACCGGGCGCCGGCTCGGATCTGGCCAGCCTGAAGACCCGCGCGATCCGCGACGGCGAGGATTACATCATCAACGGCCAGAAGACCTGGACCACGCTTGGCCAGCATGCCAACAAGATCTTCTGCCTGGTCCGCACCTCGACCGAGGGCAAGCCCCAAGAAGGCATCAGCTTCGTCCTCGTCGATCTCGCCACGCCGGGGATCGAGATGCGGCCGATCCGGCTCATCGAAGGCGGCTGCGAGGTCAACGAGGTGTTTTTCACCGATGTCCGGGTGCCCGTCGCCAATCGCGTCGGCGCCGAGAACCAGGGCTGGACCATCGCCAAATATCTTCTGGGGCACGAGCGCAGCAATATCGCCGGCGTCGGCTATTCGATGCAGGCGCTGGCCCAGGTCAAGAAACTGGCTCGCCAGATCCGGCGGAACGGCCGGCCGCTGATCGAGAACCCGCTGTTCGCGGCCCGGCTGGCGCAGATCGAGATCGACCTCGAGGCGATGAAGATCACCAATCTGCGGATGCTGGCGCGGGCCGAGGCTACCGGCGCGCCGGGGCCCGAGGCCTCGTTGCTGAAGATCAAGGGCACGGTGATCCGCCAGGCGCTGAACGATCTGTCGCGCCGGGCGCTGGGGCCCGCGGCGGCGCCCTTCCCGGGCGAGGATCTCGACGGCAACGCGGCCCTGGTCGCGCCCGAATTCGCCCGCGAGGCGGCGCGCTATTTCAACAATCGCAAGATCTCGATCTTCGGCGGATCGAACGAGATCAAGAAGAATATCCTGACCAAGACCCTGCTGGAGCTTTAGGCGATGAATTTCGACATCAGCGACGACCGCCGGATGCTTGCCGAAAGCCTGGGCCGCTACCTTGCCGAGCGCTACGATTTCGCAGCGCGTAACCGCGTCGCCTATGCGCCGCCCTTCCACGATCCGCAAAAATGGGCGGAACTGGCCGAATTGGGGATCTTGCATGCGCTGGTCGACGAGGCTGCGGGCGGCTTCGGCGGCGCCGGCTTCGACATCACCACCGTGTTCGAGCCCTTGGGCCGCGCGCTGTGTCCCGAGCCGGTTCTGCCGGCGCTGATGGCGGCGCGGCTTCTGGCCGATGCCGGGGAGGATCTGGAGCCGCTCATGTCGGGCGCGCGGCGCTACGCGGTCGCGCTGGGAGAGCTGGACGCGCCCTATGCGCCCGAGGAGATCGCCACCAGTGCCGTGGCCGAGGGCGAGGAATTTCGGCTGAGCGGCCGCAAGAGCGTGGTCTATGGCGGCGGCGCGGCCGATCGGATCCTGGTTGTCGCGCGCGGCCCGTCGGGCGGGCTCGATCTGTTCGAGATTGCGGCCGACGGGTGCGAGTTGCGCGCCTATGGGATGATCGACGGCGGCGGCGCGGCCGAGCTGTTTCTCGACGCCACCCCGGCGCGGCGGATCCGGACGGGCGCCGAGGAGGCGATCGAGGCCGCCCTCGACGCCGGGCGGCTGGCGCTCGCCGCCGAAGCGCTGGGGGCGATGGAGGCGCTGCGCGATCTGACGCTCGACTATCTCAAGACCCGCCGCCAGTTCGGCCAGCCGATCGGCAGGTTCCAGGCGCTGCAGCACCGGATGGTCGATCTCGTGGGCGAGATCGAACAGGCGCGCTCCATCACCATCCTCGCCGCCAGCCGGTTCGGGACGGAGGCGCGCGGCCATTATGTCGCGATGGCCAAGAACCTGATCGGGCGCGCGGGCAAGCAGGTCGCCGAGGAATGCATCCAGATGCACGGCGGCATCGCCATGACCTGGGAATCGCCGGCCTCGCACTACGCCAAGCGGCTGGTGATGATCGACCACCAGCTTGGCGATACCGATTTCCATCTTGAGCGGGTGATGGCCCGGATTCAGGCCCCGGCGGAGGCTGCGACATGAGCGCGGGGCACCTCGCCTTCGACGCCGAGCGTTGGGCCGCCTTCAAGGCCGATGCCCGGCCCGGCCCTATCCACATGCTGAACCTGGTGCGGCTGCACGCGACCGCCCGCTATCCGCAGGACCACCCTGCCGCCGCGGAACGGATCAGCGGGGCCGAGGCCTATGCGCGCTATTCGGCGGGCAGCGCGCCGGTCTTCGCCCGGCTCGGCGGCCGGATCGTCTGGCGCGGGGCACTGGAGCTGCTGATGATCGGCCCGGCGGACGAGCAATGGGACCTGTGTTTCATTGCCGAATATCCCGCCCCCGACGCCTTTGTCGCGATGATGCGCGACGCCGATTATCGCGCGGCCATGATCCATCGCCAGGCGGGAGTGTCGGATTCGCGGCTGATCCGGCTGCGGCCACAATCGGCGGGGGCGGGTTTCGGCCCCGGCGACTGAACTCCGCGCACCCGCGACCCTTGCCGCATGAGGGCCTTGCGGCGTGGCGATCCTGGTGCATGACGACCTTCGCGCATGACCACCTTGGTACGTGCCGCATCCGGGTCAGGCCAGAAAGGCGGAAGATCTCGACCGTCGCCTGCCGATCGCCTCGGCCGGCCAGCCGGATATGCGGTGATACCGGATATAGGGTGATTCGCGTCAAGGCCCGGCCGCGATCAGGCCCGATGACACGGACAGGATCGTTGGGGCGGGATCGACGGGCCGATGAATGGGCCTATGATAGCAACGTGGGGCGCGCACGCGCGATCCGCGCGCCCCACGTCCGGCATGCCCGGCACCCGCACCTGTGCCTGCACACCATGCCCCGGCATCCTTACCGGTGCGCCCGGCGTGGTGTGAAACCACGCACCATTCCGGGCCGCCGGGCCGAGACATTTCCCGTCAGTGCGCCGCGTCGCGCTGCGGCTCGATACGCACTGCGATACCCTTGGATCCCGGCGTCTTCGACAGCTGATCGTGATGATCGACCGGGATCAGCGGATTACATTCGGGATAATAGCTGGCGAGCGTTCCACGCGGCAGTTCGAAAGCGACAAGAGACATTCCGCCCACGCTGCGCGCGATGCCGTCGCGGACATCCGACACCAGC
>JASBUM010000618.1 GCA_030147905.1 Acidimangrovimonas sp. | reverse complement strand
CTCGAGCCCGAGCCCCTCGGTGAAGGGCCGCCGCCCGGTCGCGACCAGAACGCAATCGGCGTCCAGTTCGGCCTCGGTCTCGTTCTTGCGCATCTTGTAGCCGACCTTGGCCTTGCCGCGTTGTGTGGTGACCTTCTGCACCGCGGCCCCGGTGATGATCTCGAGCCCCTGTTTCTTCAGGATTCGCTGGAAGTTGCGCGCCACCTCGCCATCGGCGCCGGGGATGAGCGCATCGAGATATTCGACCACCGTCACCTTGGTGCCGAGGCGCGCATAGACCGACCCCATCTCGAGCCCGATCACGCCCCCGCCGATCACGACGAGCGATTTCGGCACCTTGGGCAGCGACAGCGCGCCGGTCGAGGTGACCACCACCTTCTCGTCGATCTCGACACCGGGCAGGCTGGCGGCCTCGGATCCCGAGGCGATGACGACATGTTTTGCGCTATGGGTCTCCTCGCCCACCTTCACCTGCCCGGCGGCGGGGATCGAGGCCCAGCCCTTGAGCCAGTCGATCTTGTTCTTCTTGAACAGGAACTCGATGCCCTTGGTGTTCTGGCCGATGACATCGTCCTTATAGGCCTGCATCTGCGCCCAATCGACCGAAGGCGCCTTGCCCTTCAGCCCCATCTTGACGAAATTTTCCTCGGCCTCGTGCAGCATATGGGTTGCGTGCAACAGCGCCTTCGACGGGATGCAACCGATGTTGAGACAGGTTCCGCCCAGGGTCTCGCGACCCTCCACGCAGGCGGTCTTCAGCCCCAGTTGCGCGCAGCGAATGGCGCAGACATAGCCGCCCGGGCCGCTGCCGATCACGATCACATCATAGCTTGCCATCTTTGGTCTCCTTTGCCTGTGGGGCCTGTCCGCGCCCTTGTTCCACTGATGTCCGGGCCATCCGGGCGGAGGGCCGCGCGACACCGATATTCAATCTGTCCGGCCCCGTCCGATCCGGTACCAGGCCGCCTCGCTGAAGACGGCGACGGCAAGGCCGGGCAGGGGCGTCGCCCAATGCATCACCGTGCCGGGAAGCAATGCGTTCAACGCCATGGCGACAGGGGCGAGAAAACGCAGCGTGTAGGACAGGTGATAGACCGCGAAGAGGAAGATCACCCCCAGCACCGCGGTCTCGATGAAGGGGCGCAACGGTTCTCGCAGGCGCAGGTCGTGGCGTGCGATCAGAAGCTGGAGCGCCGCAAGCGCCAGCCCCAGCGCGACCGGCGCGACAATCCCCAGAACCAGCGTCACGCGCGGGTTCGCCGGCTGCGGCAGCCCGCCCAGCCCGAAATAGAAGGCCGAGGCCAGTGCCGAGAGCAGCCCCAGCCCCGAGGCCGCACGGCGCAGAATGCGGGGCCGGACCCTCACGGTGTCACAGCGCCAGCAGGTAGAGGATGATGATCATGGCGAACCCGATCAGCCAGAGAAGCGTGCGCAAGCCCACGAGGTTGAACACATAGGCCGGCACATACAGGACGCGGACGACGAGAAAGGCCTGCGATGCCATCAGCGTATCGGCGTTGAACGCGGATTTCGCCTGCAGGATCAGGATCGCCGGGGCGAACAGCGCCATTGTTGTCACCGAATTGGCCAATGCCCGGTCAAGCCGCCCCGCCATGCCCGAGACCGACCGGTGTTCGTCGCGCGACGAGAGCAGATAGCCCATACCCAGCTGCTGCATCGCGCCCGAGGCCTGGGCGACCAGGATCAGGCAGACATAGAGACCGTAGAGCACCAGGATGTCGAGATCGCTGTAGAACATGAATCCGCCTTTCCGCTATGCGCCGACGGATAGATCCGCCGACCCGTTCCCGCACCGGCCGCCACGCCCTTCGCGGCGGCCCGCAGGACCACTATCGCCTCACCCGGCCGATCCATCAACGCGGATGATCCCCTGCGCGACCTGCATCGTCCGGGGACGCGGCGGCATCGCGCGCCCGTCCCGCCCGATCGCGGCGCCGCGGAGGTGCCGCGACGGGCCGGGTCTCTCGGCCGGCATGGCGCCTAGAGGTCCATCAGCAGCCTGCGCGGATCCTCCAACGCCTCCTTGACGCGCACGAGGAAGGTCACCGCACCCTTGCCGTCGACCACGCGATGGTCGTAGCTGAGTGCGAGATACATCATCGGCCTGATCACGATCTGGCCGTCCACGACGACCGGACGTTCCTGGATCTTGTGCATACCCAGGATCCCCGATTGCGGCGGATTGAGACTGGGCGACGACATCAGCGAGCCATAGACACCGCCGTTCGAGATGGTGAAGGAGCCGCCCTGCATCTCGGTCAGCGACAGCTTGCCGTCGCGCGCCCGCGTGCCCAGTTCGGCGATCTTCTTCTCGATCGCGGCGAAACCCATCGCGTCGGCGTCACGCACCACCGGCACCACCAGCCCCTGCGGCGTGCCGACGGCGACACCCATGTGGACGTAATTCTTGTAGACCACGTCGTTGCCGTCGATCTCGGCATTGACCTCGGGCACTTCCTTCAGCGCATGGCAGCAGGCCTTGACGAAGAAGGACATGAATCCAAGCTTCGCGCCGTGCTTCTTCTCGAACAGGGTCTTGTATTCGTTGCGCAGCGCCATGATGCCCGACATGTCGACCTCGTTGTAGGTCGTCAGCATCGCGGCGGTGTTCTGCGCATCCTTGAGCCGGCGGGCAATGGTCTGGCGCAGCCGGGTCATGGTGACGCGTTCCTCGCGTGCGGCATCGTCGGCCGGGACCGGCGCACGCGGGGCGGGTTGCGGCGCGGCGGCGGTCCTTGCGGCCGGTGCGGGCTGCGGGGCTGTGCCATCGGCGGTGGCGCCGGCGCGTGCCGCCCCCGAGGCGGTCGCGCGGGCCACGTCCTCCTTCATGATCCGGCCGTCGCGCCCCGATCCCTGGACCTGATCGCGGGCAAGACCGTGGTCGGCCATCGCCTTGCGGGCCGAGGGCGCATCCTCGATATCCGCGCGGGCCGCCGTGGCGGCGGGTTCCGACGCGGCCGCCGGAGCGGGCGCGGTGGCCGGGGCGGCTGCTGGGGCCTGCTTGGCGGCGGGGGCGGTCGTGCCGGCCGCCGCCCCGTCGGTGGAGATCCGTGCCAGCATCGCATCCGCTGCGACCGTTGCGCCCTCCTCGGCGAGGATTTCGGACAGAACGCCCGCCGCGGGCGCGGGCACCTCGACCGACACCTTGTCGGTCTCCAGCTCGCACAGCATCTCGTCTTGCGCGACCGTGTCGCCGACCTTCTTGAACCAGGTCGCCACCGTCGCCTCCGAGACGCTTTCACCAAGCGTAGGCACGTTCACATCGATCATCTTGCTTTCTCCTGCACCCGCCGCCGGCCGGGCGGCCGGTGGCCTGGGGGTTGTCTCTCTGGTCTGGGCCGGGCGAGGGGGCGCGGCATCGGCAGCCGTCGCCGCCCCCTCGTCGATCTGTGCAAGCAGCGCCGAGACGCCGACGGTCGCGCCTTCGCCGGCGACGATCTCGGCCAGCGTGCCGGCGGTCGGGGCATGAACCTCGACGGTGACCTTGTCGGTCTCCAGCTCGCACAGCATCTCGTCTTGCGCGACCGTGTCGCCGACCTTCTTGAACCAGGTCGCCACCGTCGCCTCCGAGACGCTTTCGCCAAGCGTGGGAACCCGAACCTCGATCGCCATCGCTAACCTCCGATCGTCAGCGCTTCGTCGACGAGCGCGTTCTGCTGGGCCTGATGCTGGCTGGCAAGGCCGGTGGCGGGCGACGCAGCCGCCGCCCGTCCGACATAGCGCGGCCGCTGGTGCTTGGCGCCAAG
>JASBUM010000608.1 GCA_030147905.1 Acidimangrovimonas sp. | reverse complement strand
CCTGGTTCTGGGCCTGGGCGGCAACACGGATGGCGATGACGCGCTTTACGATCAGGCGGTGGCCGTCGTGCTGAAGGACCGCAAATGCTCCACCTCCTACATCCAGCGCAAGCTGGCGATCGGTTACAACAAGGCCGCGCGTCTGGTCGAACAGATGGAGGAACAGGGTCTGGTCACCGCGGCCAACCATGTCGGCAAGCGCGAGATCCTGGTGCCCGAGCAATAGGTGCGCGCGCAGCCGACGGGCCGTTCCCGGCGCGTGTCCCGAGGCCCGGCCCGCCCTTGTCCTGCCCATCGCTTGCCCTTCCCTCCCGATCTCCTCCCGCCTGGCGCAAGGCGGGGCGCCGGCACGGACGGGTGCGGTCGCGCGGCGGGGCCTCTCCTCGCGCCGGCGCGCTCGGCGGAATGCTGCGAGCGCTGACAAGTCCGTGATGGCGGGGCACTGGAATGGGGCCGTGCGACACATTAACTATCGGCGATGACCATGCTCCGTAACCTCGTCGCCCCGCTCGTTCTGATCGCATCGATCTCCCCCGCCTGGGCGGGTGAATTGTCGCTTGCACAGATTTCGGCCTATCTCAACGGCTTGAAGGAGGCGCAGGCACAGTTCACGCAGCAGAACGCGGATGGGACGGTTTCACATGGGACGGTCTATATCCGCCGGCCCGGCCGCATGCGTTTCGAATATGCGCCGCCCAACAAGACGCTGGTGATCGCGTCGGGCGGAGCGGTGGCGGTCTTCGACCCGAAATCGAACGAGCCGCCGTCGCAGTATCCGCTGTCGAGCACGCCGCTGAACCTGATCCTCGCGCGCAACATCAACCTGTCGCAGGCGGGCATGGTGGTCGGCAAACAGGCACAGGGCAACGATACGGTGGTGATCGCACAGGATCCGAAGCACCCCGAATACGGACGCATCGCGCTGGTCTTCTCCGACAATCCCGTGGCCTTGCGGCAATGGATCGTCACCGATGCCTCGGGCCAGCGCACGCAGGTGACGCTGAGCGCGCTCAAACCGGTCAGCCAGCTGGGCGATTCGATGTTTGACATCACCGTCGCCGCCCAGCAAAGGCGCAACCGCTAGCCGCCGTCGCGCCAGCAGCGTCGCGCTAGTAGACGCCGCAGCGGCTCAGCTGGATCTGGTACAGTTCGGCATTGTTCTGGACGCGTCCGGCGACCCGCAGCAACCACCCCTTGTCGCGGTAGGTGCCCATCCTGTATCCCGCAACACCATCATGATAGGCCAGATATTGATCACGTGCGTCCCATTTCGGAATTCCGGCAAGGCGATAGCTGCGGTTCATGTACCAGCCGATGAAATCGGCCGAGTCGTGGATGCTGCTCCGGCTGGCGCCGTAATTGCCGGTATCGCGCACATAATCGCGCCACGTCGTCGTCAGGGCCTGGGAATAACCGTAGGCCGAGGATTGGCGGCCCGTCGGGATGATGCCGAGAAAGAAACGGTAGGGCGTGCGCGCGCTGCGCCGGAAGCCCGATTCTTGCCGGATCGTCGCAAGCTGCACCGCGATCGGCACGCCCCAGCGCCGTTCAGAGGTACGCATCGCCTGCAGATAGCTCGGCCTTTCCTGAATGATGGAACAGGCATTGTTGACATCGCGCGGCGGCCCGGGACGGGCGCAGGCGGCCACGGTCAGCAGCAAGATCGCTGCGCGGTAGAAACTGCTCATGGGCCTCTCGTTTATTTTTCCACGAGGATAGGCGAAAATCGGCCGCATGGGAATGGCGCGTTCCGGCGATCCAGCGCGCGCCCAGCGCCGGGGACTGAAACCGGCGGATCCTTGCCCGGCGCCGATCAGCGCCCGCAGGGATTGTCGGGCGCGGCGTCACAATCTGTTTCGAACGGAAACGGCGCCCCGCAATGGACAGCAGCGGCCGGCGCGCGTAGTAAGCTCCATTAGGGAATGCCATGTTGAAGTCTTACGCAAAATATCACATCGGCCAGGTCCTCCGGCACCGCAAGCATCCGTTCCGCGGCGTGGTGTTCGATGTCGATGCGATGTTTTCCAACACCGAGGACTGGTATCAGGCCATCCCCGAGGACAGCCGGCCTTCGAAGGATCAGCCCTTCTATCATCTGCTGGCCGAAAACGCGCAAAGCTACTACATCGCCTATGTCTCGGAGCAGAACCTCGTTCCCGACGAGACCGGCGAGCCTGTGGACCATCCGGATCTGGCCGATCTCTTCGGCGATTTCGAGGACGGCCGCTACCCGATGCAGTTCCAGCTGAACTAGCAGACCGCGGGACCGTGCCAAGGGGCGCGGCCCGCGCACCCCGGCGATCGGCCACACAGCCCTGCCTGTCCACACGCACCGGAGGGGGAGCCGTCCGTTCCCCCATCCGTTCCCGTCACGGCCGCGTTCCGGCCCAGACGTCACTGGCCCAGGCGTCACTGGCCCAGGCGTCACTGGCCCAGGCGTCACTGGCCCAGGCGTCACTGGCCCGGGCGTCTTCGGGCCCGGGCTTCATGCCGGCTTCAGTAGCCCAGCGCGCAGCCGTCTTTTCGCGGGTCCGACGCCCCCAGCAGCACACCGTTCGCCTCGTCGATGCGGATGGCCTGCGCGCCGCCGATGGGTGATTGCGGGATCCGCACATCATGTCCCATTGCGGCCAACTCGGCGCGCACCGCGTCGTCATAGCCGCGCTCGACCTCCATGCCGTCCGCGCCGGCAAAGGAGCGCGGCCCGTCGATCGCATCCTGCGGCTCCATCCCGTAGGTCACCAGATTGGTGACGAGGCGTGCGTGTCCGCAGGGCTGATAGGCGCCGCCCATGACGCCGAAGGGCATCCACAACCGCCCCTCGCGGCGCAACATCGCCGGAATGATCGTATGCATAGGCCTGCGGCCGCCCGCGGCCTCGTTCGGATGGCCCGCCGCCAGGGTGAAGCCCGCGCCGCGGTTCTGGAAATTGATCCCGAAGCGATCCGAGGCAAGGCCCGACCCGAAGCTGTGGAAGATCGAATAGATCATCGACACCGCCATCCGGTCGCGATCCACCACGGTCAGATAGACGGTTTCGCGGTGCACCGCCTCGCTCAGCGGGGCGGGCGCGGCCATGGCGCGCGCCGGGTCGATCAGGGCGGCCAGTTTCACCGCCGTCTCCGGCGCAAGCATGTGTTCCAGCCGCGCCGTCCGCTCCGGGTCGGCGATGAAGCGGTTGCGCGCGTCATAGGCAAGCTTCGCCGCCTCCGCCTCCAGATGGGCGCGCCGGGCGCCGAAGGGATCGAGCGCGGCGAGATCGAACTGCGCCAGGATGTTGAGCATCAGGATCGCGGTCGCGCCTTGCCCGTTCGGCGGATGTTCCAGCAGCTCGACACCGCCGTATTGCCCGGCGATGGGATCGGTATATTCGCAGGCCGTCGCGGCGAAATCCTCCAGCACATGCGCCCCGCCCAGCGCGCGCAGGGAATCAACCATGTCACGGGCAACTTCGCCCTCGTAGAAGCCCGCCCGTCCCTCGCGCGCGATCCGGCGCAGCACCTCGGCCTGTCCGGGTGCGCGAAAGACGGTGCCCGGTGCCGGCGCCTTGCCGTCGAACAGGTAATGGCGACGGGCCGCGCCCTGCAGGCGGTCGGCGGCAAGCGCCCAGTCGAAGGCGGTGCGCGGCGCCACCGGGACCCCTTCATCGGCATAATGGATCGCCGGCGCGAGAACCCGGTCGAGCCCCAGCCGGCCCCAATCCTGCGACAGCCGGCAAAAGGCATCGACCGCGCCCGGCACCGTGACCGCATGCGCGTGGTCAAGCGGCATGGCGGTGTGGCCCGCCTCGCGCAGGGCGGCTGCGGAGAGCGCCGCGGGTGCCCGCCCCGAGCCGTTCAGCGCCACGATCCGCTCTTCGCCGGCGGGCCTGATCAGCGCGAAGAGATCGCCGCCGATCCCCGTCATCTGCGGCTCGCAGATCCCCAGCAGGACCGCCGCGGCAATCGCCGCATCCATCGCATTGCCGCCCGCGCGCAACGTCTCGATCGCGCAGGACGCCGCGAGCGGATGCGACGTGGCACAAAGCCCGTTCGTGGCGAATACGGCCGACCGGCCGGGCAGTTGGAAATCCCGCATCGACGAAAGCCTCCCTGATTTTTGCGGACCCTAGCGCCACCGGCGCGGGGCGCCAAGGGGCCTTGACCACCGCCCTGCCGCCGCGGCGCGGCAAAGATCACGCCAGATCACGGAATCCATCAAGGGATTGCGAACGATGGTCACACAGGCGTGGATTCCCCCGTGCCCCGCGGCGGGTCCATCATCGGCCGGTCTGGGCCACCCGGCCCTTGTCCCAGCCAGCCTGCCCGAATCGTGGCAAGCGGCCTAACCCGGTAATCAAGGAGGAGATCATGCCTGATATTGGCTCGACCGAATTCGCTGCGAGGTTGCACTCGCGTCCGAACCGTGGCGCGGGCGGTGGCGGCAGGCTGCGCCGGGCCTGGCTGGCGGGTGCCGCCGCCGCGCTCGCGCTGGGAACCGCAGGCGCGGCGATGGCCACCGAGAATACCCTTGCGGTGGCGGGGTCCGAAACGCCCGTCAAGCTGACGCCGCATTCCTTCAACCCCGATTTCTCAGCCATGTCGAAGCTGAAATCGGTGGTCAAGAAGGGCAAGGGCAAGATCGCTGTCCTGCTGCCCGAAACCACCACCTCGGCACGCTACACGGCCTTCGACGCCCCCTATCTGACCGAAGCCTTCACCAAGGCCGGCCTGAAGACGGACCAGTTCATCATCTCCAACGCGCAGGGCAGCGAAGGGGATCAGCTGACCCAGGCGCAATCGGCGATCGCACAGGGCGCGAGCGTGCTCGTCGTCGATCCGATCTCATCCGGGGTCGGCGCCTCGATCGAGGATTACGCCAAAAAGCACGGCGTCCCCGTGATCGACTACGACCGCCTGACGCTGGGCGGCAACCGCGCCTATTACGTCAGCTTCGACAACGTTCAGGTCGGCAAGCTGATCGGCAAGGGCCTGGTGTCATGCCTTGCGGACTGGAAGGTGAAGAAGCCGCAGGTCCTGGTGATGCGGGGCGCACCGACCGACAACAACGCCACCCTGTTCGCCAAGGGCTACATGAGCGTCCTCGACCCCCATTTCAAATCAGGCAAGTACAAGGACGCGGGCCAGCCCGCCGGCACATGGGACCCGGCCACGGCACGCACCACCTTCGAGCAGCAGTTCACCGCCAATTCGAACATCAACGCCGTGGTGACGCCGAACGACGGCAACGCCAATGCGGTGATCTCCTATCTCAAGACGCTGAAGGTGCCGCCGCACAGCTTCCCGACCACGGGGCAGGACGCGACCCTGACGGGCCTGCAGAACATCCTCGCGGGTTATCAGTGCGGAACGGTCTACAAGCCGATCTATCTTGAGGCACAGGCCGCGGCGGCGCTGGCAATCTACCTGCGGGCGGCCGAGAACCCGCCCAAGGCGCTGATCAACGGCAAGACGCTTGACAGCAAGGGCAAGAAGGACGTGCCGTCGATCCTTCTGACCCCGATCTGGGTCACACCGAAGAACATGAAGGACACGGTGGTCAAGGACAAGTTCGTCGATCCCAGGAAGCTCTGCGCCGGCAGTGAGCTGACCAAGGCCTGCAAGGGCGCCGGAATCTCGGCGAGCTGACGTGACCATGGCATCGGACACGACCGCGGAGACGGGCCGCGGCGGCAGGGTTGATCCCGCCGCCGCACCTCTTCTTCAGTTGCGCGGATTGAAAAAGCATTTCGGCGCCGTCCAGGCGCTGGATGGCGCCGATCTCACGCTCTATCCCGGGCAGGTGACCGCGCTTGCCGGCGACAATGGCGCCGGCAAGTCGGTTCTGGTCAAGTGCATCGCCGGGATTCACGAAGCCGACGGCGGCGAGATCCTGTGGCAGGGCGAGCCGGTGCGCATCCGCAGCCCGCGCGATTCCGCCGAACTCGGGATCGAGGTGGTCTATCAGGATCTCGCGCTGTGCGACAATCTCGACATCGTGCAGAACATGTTTCTGGGGCGCGAACGGCTTGCGAGCGGGATCCTCGACGAGGATTCGATGGAGCGCAGCGCCTCCGAGGTGCTGTCTTCGCTCAGTGTCACCACGCTGCGTTCCATCCGGCAGCCGGTCTCGTCGCTGTCGGGCGGGCAACGCCAGTCGATCGCCGTCGCCAAGGCGGTGATGTGGAATTCGCGCCTCGTCATCCTAGACGAGCCGACCGCGGCACTCGGCGTCGCGCAGACACGTCAGGTTCTGGCGCTGGTGCGTCGCCTCGCCGACCAGGGGCTGGCGGTGATGATGATCTCGCACAACCTCAACGACGTCTTCGCCGTGGCCGACCGCATAGCGATCCTGCGCCTCGGCCGGATGGTGGGCGAGGGACCGATGACCGAATTCGATCCACCGCGGGTTGTCGACCTGATGACCATCGGCCATTCCGAACGCAAGGTCGTCGCCAAACGGTCCCCGGCCGAGCGCGAGCCCGCCCCCACCATCCCACCACCGGCCGAGCCGACAGCGGATCAGGCGGCCGGACGGCCGAGCGCGGTTGTCGGCGCCGACCGGACGCCCAGCCTCGGCGAATATGCCACGACCGCCTGGTCGCGCATTCTCGCCGGCCAGAGCGGCGTGCTGCCGGTCGTCCTCGGCGCGGTGCTGATCGCCGCGATTTTCCAGGTCGAGAACGCGAAGTTCCTCTCGGCCGGAAACCTCGTGAACCTTCTGGTGCAGGGGTCGGTCTTCATGCTGATCGGGATGGGCGAGGTTTTCATCCTGATCCTGGGCGAAATCGACCTGTCGCTTGGGTTCGTGGCCGGCATCGGGGCCACGGTGACAACGATCCTGGTGCAGCCCGGCATGGGCTGGCCGTGGTGGGCGGCAATCGCCGCGGCACTGGCGGCGACGGCAGGCCTCGGACTTCTACAGGGACTGCTGATCACGCGGCTGCGGCTGCCGTCCTTCGTGGTGACGCTTGCCGGGCTTCTGGGCTTCCAGGGGCTGATGATTGCCCTTCTGGGCGCGGGCGGCACGATCCCGATTCCCAGCGACACCATCAACAACCTTGCCAACGGCACGCTCAGCCGCGCAGGCGGATGGATCCTGGCGGCGCTTGTCGTCGGTGGCTACGCGCTTTTCGCGATCCGGCGCGACAACAAGCGGCGGCGTTCGGGGCTGGTGGCGCCACCGCCGGGGCTGACACTGGTCAAGATCGGCACGGCTGCCGCCGCCGCCGCGCTTCTGGTGGCGATCAGCAACGTCAACCGCGGCATTCCCCGCTTTCCGCTCAACGGCATGCCCTGGGTCGTGCCGATCGTCTTCGCCGTACTCATGCTGTGGTCGGTGCTGCTCGCGGCGACGCGGTTCGGGCGCTACCTCTACGCGATCGGCGGCAATGCCGAGGCGGCACGTCGCGCCGGTGTCTCGCTGGCGCGGATCCGGACGCTGGCCTTCGTTCTGGCCGCGATGACGGCAGGGCTCGGCGGAATCATCTATGCATCGCGCCTGCGCTCCATCTCGACCAGCTTCGACGGCGGAACGGTCGTTCTCTATGTCGTCGCGACCGCGGTAATCGGCGGCACGTCACTGTTCGGCGGCCGGGGCCAGCCGATCCACGCGATCCTCGGCGGGATCATCATCGCGGGGATCGTGAACGGCATGGCACTGCTGGGTCTGCCCGCGGCGATTCAGCTGATGGCGACGGCGGCGGTTCTGCTCGCCTCGATCACCGTCGACGTGGTGGTGCGCCGGCGCGGCGAAACCGCGCGATAACGGCGCGCCATATCCGGCCGGGGCCGCCCGCCACGGGCGGGCCGACGGCGGGCCGACCCATCGCGCGCCGATCCTTCGCCCGCCGATCCTTAGCAGGTCCTGCCTTCGGCGGGGCCGCGCGTGCAGAGCAGCCGCAAGCAGGCCGCCCGATGACAATCGGGGCCGGCGGGGAGATAGAACACCTTCCCGCCGGCCCCCTGGCCGGATTGTGAGAGCCCGGGCCAAGGACGGGCCTTTTTCCGGACGGAGCCAGGGCGGCGCCGACCGGCGGCAGATCAAGCCTTCGGGGCCACCGGGTCGTTATTGCGGCAGGATGGGGCGGCGCTTTGAGCAGATTGCGGAATTTGCGTGGCAGCGTTTCGCACCCCGAGACAAAGCGGCATCCGCCGCCTGACCGAGTGGCAGCGAGAAACTGAGCCGATTGCGTCCGCCGCTTCGGCAATAGCAGAGATCCCGCGCCAACCGGCGGATCAACTGCCAGCCGAAACCGCCCTCGGGCAGATCGTCGGCCAGCCGCGGCGGCGCGCCGGTAGGCAAGCGTCCGCCAGGCATCGGGCGGCCGTCATCGAGAACGACGCATCCCAGCCCGTCGGCGGACCACCGCAGCCACAACTCGATCCTGCCGCCGCCGCCGCCATAGGCATGTTCGGCGACATTGTTGAGCACCTCGGCAAGCACGATCTCCACCGTGGCGCGATCGATCGGATCCTCCAGCGCACCGTGCAACCGCACCATCACATGCGAAAGCGCGCGCCGCACCGCTGCGGGATCGCCGGCGAAGCTGAACCGCAGCTCACCGGCCAATGCGTCACGGTGTCCGTCCTGCGCCATCAGCAGGCGCGCATCCGCCCATGGGCAAGCGGCCGCAGATCGTCGTGGATGGTGAAGACCCGATCCATCCGGGTCAGATGAAAGACCTTGGCCACCGTCGGGGTGAGCCCGGCAAGCTCCAGCCGGCGATCGGGCGCCAGCATCTTCATCACCGCGACTACGGCGCCCAATCCGCTCGAATCAAGGAATTCCACCCGGCCCAGGTCCAGCACGACGCGTTCGGCCGGCGTTGCCGTCAACTCGCGCATGCGATCCTTGAACTGTATCGCGACGGCGGCATCGATCCGCGGCGACATCGCCCGAACGGTCAATACCTCGCCATCAAGCTCCGCCTTCAGTTCCATAACGGCCTCCGTTCTGGCCCTCGTGTCCGCTACCCTCGGCAGGCTAGACGGCAATCGTTACAATTCGGTATGTAAGACCACGGCCCGCAGGGAGGTTCACCATGAACGACGACGACGTCACGATACTGGGTGCCGCGCGAACGGCGATGGGGGGCTTCCAGGGCGTCCTGAGCCCGCTTGACGCGCCGCGGCTGGGCGGCCGCGCGATCGCGGCGGCGCTCGACGATGCCGGTGTCGGCGCCGCGCATGTCGCGGAACTGGTGATGGGCTGTGTCCTGCCCGCCGGTCAGGGCCAGGCGCCGGCGCGTCAGTCGGGCTTCCACGCCGGCCTGTCCGAAGCCGTCCCCGCGACCACCCTCAACAAGATGTGCGGCTCGGGGATGAAGGCGGTGATGATCGCGCATGACCAGATCGCGCTCGGTCAGGGCGAGGTGGTGGTCGCCGGCGGGATGGAGAGCATGACCAACGCGCCCTATCTGCTGCCCAAGATGCGGGGCGGCGCGCGGCTGGGTCATGGTCAGGTGATCGATCACATGTTCCTCGACGGGCTCGAGGACGCCTATGACAAGGGCCGCCTCATGGGCACCTTCGCCGAGGATTGCGCCGAGGCCTTCCAGTTCACCCGCAGCGCACAGGACGATTATGCCCTGGCTTCCCTCGACAGAGCCCTCGCGGCGCAGAAGGGCGGCGCCTTCGACCGGGAGATCGCCCCGATCACGATCGAGGGCCGCCAGGGCCCGCTGACCGTCGCCGAGGACGAACAGCCCGGTCGCGCCCGGCCCGACAAGATCCCGACGCTCAAGCCGGCCTTCCGCCCGGACGGTACCGTCACCGCGGCCAACTCCTCGTCGATATCCGACGGCGCCGCCGCGCTGGTCCTCGCCTCCGCCCGGTCGGCCCGGAATCTCGGCCGCCCCGTGCGCGCGCGCATCCTGGGTCATGCCAGCCATGCCCAGACACCCGCCCTCTTCCCCACCGCGCCGATCCCGGCCGCGCGCAAGCTGATGGAACGGCTCGGCTGGGACGTCGATGACGTGGACCTGTTCGAGGTCAACGAGGCCTTCGCGGTCGTGCCCATGGCCTTCATGCGCGAAATCGGCGTGCCGCACGAGAAGATCAACGTGAACGGTGGCGCCTGCGCCCTTGGCCATCCGATCGGCGCAAGCGGCGCAAGGATCATCGTGACGCTGCTCAATGCGCTCGAAACCCGCGGCCTGAAACGCGGCCTGGCCGCGATCTGCATCGGCGGCGGAGAAGGAACCGCAATCGCGATCGAACGCCCCTGATCTTTCGTTCCCAAATATCCTCGGGGGTGAATTGGCCCCCCAGGGGCCAAGAGGGGGCGGAAGCCCCCGCTTGCCGCGCCCGCCAGCCCGAACAGCCGCCTTCCGCACCGCCAGCCCCGCCCACGTCCCCCCCGCCCGAGAGCCAGCCCATGACGCGAATACCCGCGACCCGACCTTCCCTCGACTATCCGGCGCTTGCCGCCACCATCCGATCGCTCACCGAGGGCGAGGCGGATCAGATCGCATTGATGGCCACCCTGGCCTGCGAGATCCATCACGCCGATCCGCGCTTCGACTGGACCGGCTTCTACCGCGTCACCGGGCCGCAGATGCTCAAGATCGGGCCTTATCAGGGCGGCCACGGTTGCCTGACCATCCCGTTCGACCGCGGGGTCTGCGGTGCCGCCGCGCGCAGCGGCAAGGCCCGGATCGTCGACGACGTCGACGCTTTCCCGTGCCATATCGCCTGCGCCAGCACGACGCGCTCGGAACTGGTGCTGCCGGTCTTCGACGGCCGCGGCGAATTGATCGCCGTACTCGATATCGACAGCAATCAGCCTGCCGCCTTCACCGAAGACGATGCCGAGGCGCTTTCCGCGATCCTCGCCGAGACATTCGCGCGGCCCTGATCCGCCGCATCCCGCGTTCACCCAAGCCGCCGGCTGGGCACCCAGGCGTAGCCCGCGGGAGACAAGATCACCGCCTCGCGCAGGCCATGGGCCGGCTTGTCGCGCGGCGCTTGCAATACTGACGCGCCCTCAAGCGCAGCCGCCCGCGCCGCGGCACCATCGGGGTCGGCTTCATGCAGACGCAATTCAACGCCTGCCCCGCGCGGACCCGCCTCGGGCAGAAGCGACGGCAGCGGATGGGCGCCGTAGCTTGCGTCCGAATGCAATTGAAACACCTGCGCCCCATATCGAACGATCGCGAAATCCGGCCCCAAACGATGAATCTCAAGCCCCAGAACCGTGGCCAGAAAATCCGCCTCGCGCCGCGGATCGGGCACCAGAAGATTGATCGTCAAGCCGCGCAAGGACCGGCCGAATTCATCTGCCGTCACCGTTTCGTAATCCATCGCTCATCCTCACCTGTCCAACACAGCTACTGCCAGCTTGCGCACCGCCGGGTTCCGCGTGTAGATGCGGTCGCAGATCGCGAGGCGCAGCGGTGGAACATCTCATTCTCAACTTTCCCCTTGGCCATCTGGCAAGCTTCGTCGCGGGCGGGCTGGTGCTCAACTTCGCGCCGGGCGCCGATGTCGTCTTCGCCACCGCAAGCGGCATGCGCGGCGGGCCGCGGATCGGCGCGCTGGCCGGGCTCGGCGTCGGGCTCGGCGTGATCTGGCACGTCAGCCTGGCGGTGCTCGGGGTCTCGGCGGTGATCGCCGCCTTTCCGGGCGCGATGGCGATGATCCGCTGGGCCGGCGCCGCCTATCTGACCTATCTGGCCTGGAAAAGCTGGCGCGCCCGCGCCGAATTGCCCGAGGGCCGCGGCGCCCGCAGCGGCTGGTCGGCGGTGCGCCGCGGTTTCCTGTCGAACGCGCTCAACCCCAAGCCGGTTCTCTTCATCCTTGCCTTCCTGCCGCAATTCACCGATCCCGCCCTGGGGCCGATCTGGCAGCAGGTGCTGTTTCTGGGCGGCATCTTCGCCTTCACCGGCACCCTGGTCACGATGGGCTACGGCGTCGTCGCGGGCTATATGCGCCAGGCCCTCGGCGCCCGGCTCGGTCTGCTCAACAAGGCGGCGGCGGTGATGTTCGGCGGGCTCGCGCTGCGGCTCGTGCTGGATTGAGCCGGCGCGCGCGCTGCGCTATGCCCCGGCCATGACCGACACCGCCTATGCCCCGCCCGCAGAGCCCATCCGCATCCTCCATCACGATCACCACATCCTGGTCGTGGACAAGCCCGCCGGGCTTCTGTCGGTGCCCGGAAAGGGGCCGGAACTGGCCGATTGCATGATCGCCCGCGCCCAGGCGGTGTTCCCCGAGGCGCTGCTGGTCCATCGGCTCGACCGCGACACGTCGGGGGTGATGGTCTTCGCGCTGACCCGCATGGCCCAGCGCCATCTGTCGCTGCAATTCGAGGAGCGGCGCCCGAAGAAGACCTATATCGCCCGGATCTGGGGCCATCTGACCCCCAGGACCGGCACCGTCGATCTTCCGCTTTGCGTCGATTGGCCGAACCGTCCGCGCCAGCATGTGGATCACGAGAACGGCCGCCCGGCCCAGACCGAATGGCGGCTGCTGCGCCACGAAGCCGATGGCACCAGCCGGGTGCGGCTGATGCCCCGAACCGGGCGCAGCCATCAATTGCGGGTGCATATGCAGGCGCTCGGCCATCCGATCCTGGGCGATCCGTTCTATGCCGAAGGGCCGGCACGCGATTTCCCGCGCCTCATGCTCCATGCCCAGAACCTGCGCTTCAACCACCCCGAATCGGGCCACGGCGTCAGCTTCAGCGCGCCGGTTCCATTCTAGGCGCCGCTTTACCCCTCGACGGCCGGATCATCCTGACCAAGCCGGGGCGCGGCACGGCCCACGGCCAATTCCGCATCGGAGAACACGAAGGGCGAGCGCACGCCCGGCACGCCCTCGCATTCGACCCGCAGCCCGCGCGCCCGAACCTGCGGATCGGCGAAGACCTCGGCCAGATCGTTGATCGGTCCGGCCGGAATGCCCTCGGCCTCGCACGCGGCGAGAAGGTCGGCCTTGGCACGGGCGCGCGTGGCCCCGGTCAGCCGCGCGGTCATCGCCTCGCGGTTCGCGATCCGGTCGGCGTTGGTGGCGAATTCGGGCGCCGCGGCCATGTCGTCCAGCTCCAGAACCGCGCAGAGCCTGCGGTATTGGGCATCATTGCCGGTGGCTATGATGATCCAGCCATCGGCGCATTCGAAGACCGCATAGGGCGCGAGATTGGGATGGGCATTGCCCATCAGCCCCGGCGGCGTGCCGGTGGCGAAATAATTCATCGCCTGATTGGCCATGATCGACACCGCCACATCCATCAGCGCCATGTCGATATGTTGCCCGCGGCCGGTCGTCCGGCGCTGGTGCAGCGCGGCCAGGATCGCCGTCGCCGCATAGACGCCGGTGAAGATATCGGTGACCGCGACGCCCACCTTCTGCGGCTGGCCGCCACGCTCGCCGGTCACGCTCATCAGTCCGGCCATGCCCTGGATGATGAAATCATAGCCCGCGCGATGGGCATAGGGGCCGGTCTGGCCGAAACCGGTGATCGAGCAATAGACCAGCCCCGGATTGAGCGCCGAGAGGGCGGCATAATCGAGCCCGTATTTGGCCAGCCCGCCCAGCTTGAAATTCTCGATCACGACATCGGCCGAGGCCACCAGATCGCGCACCAGAGCCTGGCCCTCGGGGCTGCGGAAATCGGCGGTGACCGAGCGCTTGCCGCGATTGGTGGAATGGAAATAGGCCGCCGAGCGATCTTCGCCGCGGGTAATGAAGGGCGGGCCCCAGCGGCGGGTATCGTCGCCCTCGGGGGATTCGACCTTGATCACCTCGGCGCCGAGATCGGACAGCGTCTGGCCGGCCCAGGGACCGGCCAGGATCCGCGCTAGCTCGACGACCTTCACGCCCCTGAGCGGTGCGTCCATCGCCTACTTCTTCTTGGCCAGTTCGGCGTTGAGGATCTCCGAGAACTTGGCGTAGCCCATGTTGGTGTAGGTCTTGCCGTCGATCACGAAGGAAGGCGTGCCCTGGATATGGTCGACCGCCGTGGTGCGCTGGAACTTCGCCACCATCGCCTGGGCCATCTTGCCGTCGTTCAGGCACTGGTTCATCTCGGCATCGCTCAGCCCCGCGCTGCGCCCCAGATCGCGCAAGCGGGACACGACGGTGTTGGGATCGCTCGACGCGGCCCATTCGCGTTGATGGTTGAACAGCAGATCCACCATGCCGAAGTAGCGCATGTCACCGCCGCAGCGTGCCAGCATCCCGGCCCAGAGCCCGTATTTGTCGAAATAGACCTCGCGGATGGTGAAGCGGATCTTGCCGGTGTCGATGTAGTTCTTCTTGATCTTCTTCCAGACGGTGGCGTGGAATTCCTCGCAGTGCGGGCAGGTGAAGGAGGCATATTCGATCACGTGGACCTTGGCGTCGGGATTGCCGATGGTCATGTCGGGCACCTTGGGCAGGCCCTTGGCCTGATCCGTCGCGGCGGCGGCCTGCCCGGCGCCCGAGGACGAAAGGCTGGTTGTCCCCGTATCGGCATGGGCGGCCGCAATGCCGATCCACCCAAGCCCCGGCGCCGCGCCACCCGGCCCGGCTTTCAAGCCGAGTCCGCCGGCCATTGCGAGGGCGAAGGCCGCGGCGAATACAACCAGTTTCCGTTTCATTTCTTCGCCTCATTCATTTCGCAGCGCGAGTTAAGATGTTTTCCGCCAATGCTTCAAGCGCGGCACGCAGGTCACTGTCGGCAACCCCATCGGCCGCGGCATGCGCCCTTGCCTTCAGGGCCGGGTCGTGGGCGGCGGGGCGGGGCGGCGGCGCCGGGGCAAAAGCGACCCGCCCCTCGGCGAAACCGGTTGGGGCGGTCTGGGTGATCCGTACCCGACCGATGGCCGCATAGCCATAGCATGCGTTGACACGCGTGCGGATCGCATCCTTGCGCATTTCCAGCACCGGCGCATGGGCGCCGGTGGTCAGAAGCGTCAACGTGGCCCCCAGCCCCTCGCGGCCATAGGCTATGCGCACCGGCAGGGCGACATCGGCGATATCGGCTCCGACCACCTCGCGCCAATGCGTCAGCAGCCGCGCCACCGCGAAGCCACGACTTTCGCCAGCCGTGCGCAACTGGTCGCGCACCAGCCCCGCCGTCGGCTCGAAGCCGCGCAGCCGACGCTTGCTCTGGTCCGATGTGGCACGCATGCGCTGTCAATTCCTTCGATCGACGCTATTCTACCGGTTGCGGGCCGAGGGGCCAGCGCCCAGACAGCCTGGAGATCATAAAAGTTGTGTGACGCGAAGCACACCCCGAGTGCCGCCCTGCTCGAATGGTATGACCTGCATGCGCGCGCACTGCCGTGGCGGGTGCCGCCGGGTCAGATTCGGGCCGGCCGACGCCCCGATCCCTATCGGGTGTGGCTCTCGGAGGTGATGCTGCAGCAGACCACGGTTCAGGCGGTGATCGGATATTTCGGCCGCTTCACCAGACGCTGGCCGGACGTGCGGGCGCTTGCCGCCGCGGAAGAGGCCGAGGTCATGGCCGAATGGGCCGGACTCGGCTATTACGCGCGGGCGCGCAACCTCGTGGCCTGCGCGCGGGTGGTGGCACGCGACCACGGCGGGATCTTCCCGCGCGACCGCGACGCGTTGCGCGCGCTGCCGGGCATCGGCGAATATACCTCGGCCGCGATCGCCGCCATCGCCTTCGGTGCCGCCGAGACGGTCGTCGACGGCAACGTCGAGCGGGTGGTGGCGCGGCTGGCGCGTATCGACACGCCGCTGCCCGCGGCAAAGCCGGCCATCCGCGCCCATGCAGGCCGGCTGACCCCGAAAGAACGCGCCGGCGACTTCGCGCAGGCGATGATGGACCTGGGTGCCACGACCTGCACACCGCGCGCGCCGCGTTGTCACATCTGCCCGCTGGCTGCGCATTGTGCGGCCCGTGCGGCGGGCGATGCGGCGACATTGCCGCGGCGCGCACCACGTACGCCTCGGCCGGTACGTCACGGCATCGCCTATCTGGCACGGCGCGCGGATGGCGCCTGGCTTCTGGAACGGCGGCCGCCGCGGGGGTTGCTGGGCGCGACGCTGGGCTGGCCCGGAAGCGCGTGGCACGAAGCCGGCGCGCCATCTTGCGGTGAAGTCGTCGCGGGCGGCGAATCCGCGACGGGCCGTCAGGAGTTCCGGGGACCTTCGTCGCATCCGGATGCGCCGGTCACGGCGCGCTGGCGCCTGCTTGAGGAACATGTCCGCCATGTCTTCACCCATTTCGAATTGCGGCTGAAGATCGCCGTGGCACATGTCGGGCATGGCGCGCAGCCCACGCGCGGCGGCTTCATGTCCGCGGGCAGTTTCGATCCCGCCGCCCTGCCGAGCGTGATGCGCAAGGCCCATGCGCTGGCGGAGCCGGCGTTGAGTGCGATTGCGGATGGTGCGGATTCGCCGTCCGATGCCCGTGAACTTGAAAGGAGCGGCTGATTTGGACGGATCTCCGCCACGACTGGCCGGTCTGCGGGGCGCGCTTCCTTTCTGGGGGTCGGTCGCGATGGTGCCGCTGGCGGCGGTCGCGACGCTGGCCGGCGGATGGTGGCCGCTTCTTCTGCCGCTCTACGCCTGGGTGCTGGTCACCGTGCTGGACCGCGCGCTGGGCGACAACCACGACAACCGGGACCCGCAGACGCCCGATTCGGCGCTGTTCTGGCATCGGCTGGTCACGCTGGTGTGGTTGCCGCTGCAGGCGCTGACGGTCTATGGCGCAATCTGGTATGTCACCGGGCCGGTGCAGCGAGGCGTGGCCGAACTGCTGGGGCTGTTCTTCGGCCTCGGCGTGATGAGCGGAACGATCGGGATCGTCTATGCGCATGAGCTGATGCATCAGCGCAACCGGCTCGAGCGCTGGCTGGGCGACCTACTGCTGGCGATGGTTCTCTACAGCCATTTCCGCAGCGAGCATCTGCTGGTCCACCATGTCCACGTCGGCACCCCGCGCGATGCCGTCACCGCGCGCTACAACGAAGGGTTCCACCGCTACTTCGCGCGGGTGCTGCTACAATGTCCGCCGTCCGCCTGGCGGGCCGAACGTGCGATGGCGGCGCGGGCAGGGCGGGGCATGGCCGATTGGCGCAATCCGTTCTGGCGCTATGGCATACTGCAGGCGCTGGCGCTGGCGCTGGCGCTGGCCTTCGGAGGCTGGACCGGGCTGGTGCTGTTCGTCTCGACGGCGCTGGTCGCGATCTGGCAGCTGGAGCTGACCAATTACGTCGAGCAGTACGGGCTGACGCGCCGGCGGCTGGGATCGGGCCGGTACGAGCCTGTCGGTGCGCACCATTCGTGGAACGCCGCGCATCGGGCCTCCAACTGGCTGCTGATCAATCTGCAACGCCATTCCGACCACCACCTGCGGCCGGACCGGCGCTTTCCCCTGCTGCAAGACCGCGATACCGCCGAGGCGCCGCAACTGCCGATGGGCTATCCCGCGATGGCCGCCGTCGCGATGATCCCGCCGCTGTGGCGTCGCGTGATGAACCCGCGCGTACGCGCGTGGCGCCGACGCTTCTATCCCGACATCACCAACTGGCACGCTCCTGACGGCGCCCGCGCGCCGCTGTCGGAAGGCGCGGCATGACGACCGACAAGATCCTGTTCCTTCTCTATATCGGGATCCAGATCGCGGCCGCGCTGTGCGCGGTGCGGGCGGTGTCCAGGGCACGCACGCCACAGGGCGCGGTCGGCTGGGTGGTCTTTCTTTTCGCCGCGCCGCATTTCGCGGTGCCGGCCTTTCTGGTCTTCGGTCATCGCCGCTATCCGGGCTATGTCGCCGCGCGCCGCGCCCTGCATTCCGAAATCGCGACGCTGCGCGAGCAGGGCATGGAACACGCGCCCCGCCGCAGCGCGATGGAAGGCACCGACGAGGGGCGGATCACCGCCTTCGAGGGACTTGCCGGCATCCCCGCCACCGGCGGCAACCGGGTCGATCTGCTGATCGACGGCGAAACCGCCTTTGGCGCGGTCTTCGAGGCGATCGATTCCGCGCGCGATTACGTCCTGGTGCAATATTACACCATCTCCGACGATCTTCTCGGGCGTTCTCTGGCCGACCGGCTGATCGCACGGGCACAGGCGGGTGTGCGGGTCTACGTGCTTTATGACAAGCTCGGAAGCCGCAAGATCACGCACGGCTACATCGAACGTCTGCGAGACGCCGGCGTCGACATCCGCGATTTTCACGCCATCCGGCCCAGCCGCACGCGGCTTCAGATCAACTTCCGCAACCATCGCAAGATCGTCGTGGTCGACGGCGATATCAGCTTTACCGGCGGGATGAACCTTGCCGACGACTACATGGGCCGCAATCCCCGCTTCGGGCCGTGGCGCGACACGATGGTGCGGATCGACGGGCCGGTGGTCGCCCAGCTTCAGTTCGTCTTCGCGGAGGACTGGCTTTGGTCCTCGGGCGACAAGCTCGACCTCAACTGGGAGCCGCGCGAGACCCACGGCGCGTCGGGCGCGCTGGTTCTGTCGCCCAGCCCCGCCGACCGGCGCGAGACGGGGGCGCTCTACTTCGTCAACGCGATCGAGGCGGCGCGCGAACGGGTCTGGATCGCCAGCGCCTATTTCGTGCCCGATACCGATATTCTCACCGCTCTGAAGCTTGCGGCATTGCGCGGGGTGGAGGTGCGCATTCTCGTACCCGATCGCAGCGATCACTGGCTGGTATGGCTCGCCGCCTATGCCCATTTCGACGAGATGCGTGAGGCCGGCGTGGAAATCTGGCGCTATACCGAAGGCTTCATGCACCAGAAGGTGGTGCTGGTCGACGATTGCATCGCCTCGATCGGATCGGTCAATCTCGACAACCGCTCGTGCCGGCTGAATTTCGAGGTGACGCTTCTGGTCTTCGATCGCGACTTCGCGCAGCGGGTGGAGGCCATGCTCAACGCCGATCTGGCGCGCTGTCACAAGCTGACGGTGTCGCTGGAAAATCAGTCGAGCTTCTGGCTGCGGACCGGGGCGCCGCTGGCGCGGCTCTTCGCACCGATCCTCTAGCCCTGCCGCCGGGCCCGCGCCGGCTGCGGACGGGCCCGTGACACCGTGCCCGTCAGATGCTCCCCGTCAGTTGCTCCCCGTCAGTTACTCAATGCGGGGCGATCCTGTGCCATCTCGGCCCGGATCTGCTGACGCAGGATATCGATCGGTATCGTCTTGCCGTCGCGCCGGAAGTGCCAGTAGGTCCATCCGTTGCACGAGGGTGCGCCTTCCAGCGCCGCGCCCACCTGGTGGATCGAACCCTTGACGTCGTTGCCCACCAGCGTTCCGTCGGCCCGCACCTTCGCCTTGTGCCGGTTCCCGATCGAGAACAGCTCCTCTCCCGGGCGCAGCATCCCCCGTTCGACCAGCTGGCCGAAGGGCACCCGCGGCTCGGCCCGCTTGGATCCGGTCACCTCCAGCGCCGAGCGGTCGAAGCGACGCACCCGCGCGATACGTTCCGCGGCCACCCGGCGATAGCTTTCCTCGCGCTCGATGCCGACGAAATCACGGCCCAGCATCTTGGCCACGGCGCCGGTCGTCCCGGTACCGAAGAACGGATCGAGCACCACGTCGCCGGGATTGGTGGTGGCCACCAGCACGCGGTGCAGCAGTGCTTCGGGTTTCTGGGTCGGATGGGCCTTCTCGCCGTTCTCGTCCTTCAGCCGCTCATGCCCGGTGCACAGCGGGATTACCCAGTCCGAACGCATCTGCACGCCTTCGTTGAGCGATTTCAGCGCCTCGTAGTTGAAGGTGTATTTGCTCGCCTCCTCCTTGGAGGCCCAGATCAGCGTCTCATGCGCATTGGTGAGCCGCTTGCCGCGGAAATTCGGCATCGGGTTCGACTTGCGCCAGACCACGTCATTGAGGATCCAGAACCCCTGGTTCTGCAACTCGGCGCCGAGGCGGAAGATGTTGTGATAGCTGCCGATCACCCAGATCGCGCCGTTGGGCTTGAGCAGCCGCTGCGCCGCGGCCAGCCATTCGCGGGTAAAACGGTCATAGCTGCGGAAGCTCGCGAACTGATCCCAGTGATCGTCCACGGCATCCACGCGCGAATTGTCGGGGCGGTGCAGATCACCCTTGAGCTGCAGGTTGTAGGGCGGATCGGCGAAGATCAGATCGACCGAGGCCGCCGGCAGGCTGTTCATCACCGCGATGCAATCGCCGGCCAGGATCTCGTTGCGCGGCAGGACTGCCGGTTTCGCGCTGCGGGTTGTGATTTTTGCCGTCATGCTCTGCCTCGGGTTCCGCATTCTTGTTTGTTGGTTGCGGACCCAAGATGAGTCATTCCTGATTCGGCGTCAATTTCTTTTTTTGAATCAATGGGTTATCGGAGTCTCTGCACAAGATCTTGTGGACCGGGGCGAAGGAACGCCTATGGTGTGGGCTGACCCCAAGATCTTGAAGCGCGGCAACATGGGCGGCGGTCGGATAACCCGCGTTGCGCGCCCAGCCATAACCCGGATGCTCGCGATCAAGCGCCTCCATGATCGCGTCGCGCGCCACCTTCGCCACGATCGAGGCCGC
>JASBUM010000595.1 GCA_030147905.1 Acidimangrovimonas sp. | reverse complement strand
CACGCTGACCGGGGCCATCATCGTGGCGCTGGGCCATGAGAATACCGGCGTCTTCTCCAATGACGACAGCTTCTGTTCGGCTTTCCTGAAGGCGGCCGCCGCCGAGGGCGAGGGCGCCTGGCGGATGCCGCTGGGCGAGGGATACGACGCGCTGCTGAAGTCCCGGATCGCCGACATGAAGAACGTCGGCGGACGCGAAGGCGGTGCCGTCACCGCGGCGCAGTTCCTGCAGCGTTTCATCCGCGAGGGCATGCCGTGGATCCATCTCGACATCGCCGGCACCGCGCTGCGCAAGGGTGCCACGCCGCTTGCGCCGGGCGGTGCGACCGGCTGGGGTGTGATGGCGATCGACCGGCTGATCCGGGACATGAACCGCGGCTGATCGTGCCGCGATCTGATGCCGGGCGCGCGCGGCGGGCCGGCGCCGCCCGCGCCGCCCACCGCTGCCGGGCAGGGATGACCGGGTGCGGCGGACGCCGGGTGTTGCGACAGGCGTCGGGACGGGCGTGCGGGCGCCGGGCGGGCGCGAATGGCGGGCAGACCGGTGAGGGAAGCGGGGGCGCCGCCCCCGCGCCCCCGCGGTATTGGGACCCGAAAGAAGACGGGCCGCCGTTGTCGGGGCCGGAGTTGGCGGGGCGGCGACGCTTCGTGCATGGGCCGTGCATGCGGGCGGTTATCGGTGCGGCCGGCCATTCGTCGGTGCTGCCGCGGGACGGCAGGAGGCGCGGCATTCTTCGTGGGAGGGGCCGGATATGGGTGCGGTCTATTTCTATCATCTGACGTCCAGCCCGCTCGAGGTTGCGCTGGGGCTGTTGATCGGACGTGCGCGCGGCGCGGGCTGGCGGGTTGCGGTCCGCGGGCGTGACGCCGAGCGGATGGCCTGGCTCGACGCGCGGCTGTGGCTGGGTACCGACGATGGCTTCGTGCCTCACGGGATCGCGGGTGGGCCACACGATGCGCGCCAGCCCGTGTTGCTGACCACGGCCGGCGATTGTCCGAACGGTGCGGAATGTCTGATGGTGGTTGACCGGGCCGAGCCCGAGCCCGGCGAGCTTGCGCGGTTCGAACGTGTCTGTGTGATCTTCGAGGGCGGCGATGCCGAGGCGGTGGAGGCGGCGCGCGCGCTCTGGCGCCGGGAGGTGGAGGCCGGCGCATCGGCGCAATACTGGGCCGAGGGCGCGGGCGGCTGGGAGAAGCGGGCGGAACGCTGAAGCGCCCGGGCGGGCGTTGGAGGGAGTGTGTGCGGCGGCCATGGTGGTCGGCGCGCCGGCGCCGCCGAGCGGTTCAGCGGCTGAGGGTCATGCGGTTGCGGGTGATCTCGATCTTGCCGAAGTCCTGCAGGAAGGACATGCCCATCAGCGATGTTCCCATCCGGCCCTCGTTGACATTGGCGGTGACGCGGGGAACGGTGAAGCGGCCCAGCATCACGTCGTGCAAGGTCACGCGGGCGGTGCGGACCATGCCGTTTGCGGTCTGGGCGCGGCCCATATAGACCAGTTGGCGCGGATCGATCCCGACCCGGCGCGCGTCGCGCTGGGACAGGACGACATTGGTGGCGCCGGTATCGACGACAAAGCGGACGGGTACGCCCGAGACGCGCGCGGTGACGTAGTAATGGCCATCCCATGCGCGCGGAATCACCAGTTGACCGGCCGGGCCGATCACCGCCTGCCGCGAGGCCTGCGAGGGCGCGATCTGGTCCCAGAGCCCGTAGGCCGCCGCCGCGCCGAGGAAGATCAGGATCCAGATCGCGAGGGATTGGGCGAAGCGACCCAGTCGGCCGCGGTGCTGCATCATCACAGCGCCGCCGATCGCCGCGCCCAGCACGACGAGGTAAAGCATCTGCATGAATTGTTCGCTGCTCATCGCGTCGCGTCCTTTCGCTTCTCTTACATATAGGTGTCGCGATGCGGGGCCGCACGGGTCGGGCCATCGTGGCGCAATGTCGTGGCGAGGGAAAGGCCCGCGGCCGCGCGGGGGGCGACGGCGCGGCCGGGCTGGGAGTGCCGGGCTGCAAGTGCCGGGCTGCGAGTGCCGGGCTGCGAGGCCGGGTCGCGACTGCGGGAGGGACGCGTGCGGATTGGGCCGGCCGCATCGCGTGCGGCGGGGACGGGCGGCGGGGACGGGCGGGGGATGCGGCCGGTTCAGCCGTGCAGCGGCAGCAACGCGCGGATCCCGTCGATCACGAATTGCACCGAGAGTGCCGCCAGAAGCATGCCCAGAAGCCGGGTGATGACGTTGGTCCCGGTCTGGCCCAGCCCCCGCTCGATGGCATTGGCGGCGAGAAAGAACAGGAAGCAGATCGCGATCACCGCCGCCATCACCGCATAGACCGCGACCTGGTTGGCCAGGCTGTCGCCGGCCTTGCCGATCAGCAGGATCATCGTGGTCATCGCGCCCGGACCCGCGATCAGCGGCATCGCAAGGGGGAAGACGGACGGGTCATGCGCCGCGTCATGGGCCTGGCCTCGCCGCCGCGGCGTGCGCCGCTCGAACAGCATGTCGAGCGCGGTCAGGAACAGCAAGATCCCGCCCGAGATCCGGAATGCCGCGATC
>JASBUM010000574.1 GCA_030147905.1 Acidimangrovimonas sp. | reverse complement strand
GATGCCCGGGATGCGCATCAACCGCTCCTCGAGGAAACGGTCGAAATGTCCGAGATCGGCGGCCAGGACCCGCAGCATGACGTCGCGGGTGCCGGTCATCAGGTAGCATTCCATCACCTCGGGGCAGCGCCGTATGGCCCGTTCGAAGGCGTCGATCGCCTCGCGATCCTGACGTTCCAGCTCGACCGCGATGAAGATCGAGACCGCAAGCCCGAGCCGCGCTGGATCGACCCGCGCGCCGTATCCGGTGATGACGCCCTCGGCCTCCAGCCGCGCGACGCGGCGGGCACAGGGCGTGGGCGACAGGCCGACCTGCGCGGCCAGCTCGGTGTTGGTGATGCGACCGTCGCGCTGAAGGGCCGCGATGATTCTGTGGTCGATTGTATCCACGAGGTCGATTCCACCAAAAAAGACATCCCTCTTGGTGAGATACGCCAACATTGCCGCAGCGCACAACCGGCTTTGGAGGACTTTGGCGCCGCGCTCGTGCCAAGGTCCGCTGCGCGAGGGGCGCGTTCGGACGGCGGGCGCGGCCGGAGGATCCAGGGAGGACGGCGATGCAGGTGGAGCGGATCAGGGCCGAAGGCCACGAGGAGGTGTTGCGCCTGCGCGCGCCATCGGCGGGGCTGACCGGTTTCATTGCCGTCCATTCCACCCGGCTGGGCCCTGCCGCGGGGGGGCTGCGCATGCGCCCCTATGCGACCGAGGCCGCAGCGCTGGAGGATGCGCTGCGCCTGTCGCGCGGGATGAGCTTCAAGAATGCGGCGGCGGATCTGCCGCTGGGCGGGGGCAAGGCGGTCATCATCGGCGATCCCGCGCATGACAAGACACCCGCGCTGCTGGCCGCCTTCGGCGAGGCGATCGAGGGGCTGGGCGGGCGCTACTGGACGGCCGAGGACATGGGAATGACCCCGGCCGACATGGCGCAGGTCGCGCGTCGCACGCGCTATGTGGCGGGACTTGCCGACGGCCCCTTCGCCAGCGGTGATCCCTCTCCGGTGACGGCAAGGGGCATCTTCAACGCGATTGGAATCACACTGCACCACCGCTATGGCAGCGCCGATTGCGCCGGTCGGGTCTTTGCGGTGCAGGGGATGGGCCATGTCGGCATGCGGCTTGCCGCCCTGCTGCATGGCGCCGGCGGGCGGCTGGTGGTGGCCGATCCGGATCCCGCGCGGGTGGCCCGCGCCGTGGATCGGTTCGAAGCCGAAGCGGTCGCGCCCGAAGCCATCCTGACGGTGCCGGCCGATCTTCTGGCGCCCTGCGCCATCGGCGGGGTGCTCGACACTGCCAGCATCGCGCGCCTGCGCGTGGGCGCCGTGGCGGGCGGGGCCAACAACCAGCTTGCCACCCCCGACGACGCCCGCCAGCTCCAGGCGCGCGGCATCCTCTATGCCCCCGATTTCGTCGCCAATGCCGGCGGCATCATCAATGTCGCGACCGAGATCCTGCACATCGAGGCGCGCGAAAGCTGGGTCGCGGCGCACCTGCGCGCGGTTGAGCTGACGCTGGACGAGATCTTCACCCGGGCCGCCACCACCGGCCGCAATCCCAACGATCTGGCCGAGGAGATCGTGGCCGGGCGGATCGCGCCGGTCCCCGCCTGAAGGGCAGCGGTGCCCGCATGAAGGGCGGCGGCGGATGCCACCCCGGCGCCTGCGCGCGCCGATGCGCCAAGGAGATCCGAAGCGACATCCGTCACCCGTCCGGCGCCCCGAGGGTGTGCGGCATGGTCGCCGTCCGCGAAGATGCCGGTTGCAGATCGCGCCGCCACGTGCCCGCGGCGCGGCGATCCCGGCCGCCGGCCATGCGGTCCCGCCCGCCCGCCCGCGCGCCCCGATCCCCGGCGCAGGTCGGGGTGATGCACCGGCGTCGCCGGTCCCACGCCTTCTTCCGTGCCTGCCCGAGCCTGGGCCCGAGCCTGGGCCCGTGCCTGCCCTGCGCCCGACAGCCCGACAGCCCGACTGCGCGGCTCTCGGCGGCACCTTCCCGTCCCGATCCCGCCCGGTCTGCCCCGCCGCTCCGTTCCCGCCGCCGCCTGCTCCCGCCCGCCCGCCTGCTTCCGGTCTGCCCCCTGCCTATTGCCACGTCTTCGGTTCGGCGCGCCGTCATGGCTTCACGCGGGTGGCGATTCATGTGCGTGCCTTCGCGGCCCCCGTCATCTCGCGCGCGCTTCACGCAGGCGTGACGGGGCCGTACGCGGGTGACGGGGCGCGGCCGGCATGGCCGCCTCCGAAAACGCCATGGGCGCCTTGCCAACCATGGGGGGCGCGAGTAGGGTGCGCGCCAGTTTGAGGGGGGGGCGATGCCCTCCCGCGTCATTTGCCGTGCCCGAGGGGCGCGGGTCTAGGAGAGGACACTGCATGTTCGCAACCCCCGCTTTCGCCCAGGCCGCAGGTGGCAGCCCGTTCGAAACGTTCTCCAGCTTCATCCCGCTCCTGCTGATCTTCGGGATCATGTATTTCATCCTGATCCGGCCCCAGCAGCGCAAGCTGAAGGACCATCGCACGATGGTGGATGCGCTGCGACGCGGGGATCAGATCGTGACCCAGGGCGGGATCATCGGCAAGGTCTCGAAGGTCAAGGACGATGGCGAGGTCGAGGTCGAGATCGCCGACGGCGTCAAGGTCCGGGTGGTGAAGTCCACCATCTCGCAGGTCCTGTCGAAGACCGAACCCGCCTCCTGAATTCCGAGGGCCGGCCATGCAGATCTCCCTTTGGAAGCGCGTGATCATCATCGGGCTGTGCCTGATGGGCATATTCTTCGCCTTCCCCAACTTGTTCTACAACCGCGTCGAAAGCCACAACCAGGCCGTCTCCAAGATGCAGCGCACCGGCGTGAAGACGCCCGCGCTTGAGGCCGATGCCGCCAAGTGGCCGAGCTGGCTGCCGTCGAGCATCGTCAACCTCGGGCTCGACCTGCGCGGCGGCGCCTATCTTCTGGCCGAGGTCCATCTGGAAGATGTCTATGCCGACCGGATGAACTCGCTCTGGCCCGAGGTGCGCGACGCGCTGCGCGGCAAGCGTGCCGAGGTCGGCAACGTGCGCCGGCTGGCCTCGCCCAAG
>JASBUM010000569.1 GCA_030147905.1 Acidimangrovimonas sp. | reverse complement strand
GGTCGCGCGCAAGCGCGTGCCGGCGCCGGCCGACGCGGGGCTGCTGCGGCTCGAGGCGCTCGAGGCGCAATTCCAGGTCGGGCGACGTATCTATCGCGCCGTCAATGGCGTTTCGCTGGCGCTGGCGCCGGGGGAATGTCTGGGCCTGATCGGCGAAAGCGGCTCGGGCAAATCGGTCACCGCGCTGTCGATCATGGGGCTGGTGGCCTCGCCGCCCGGTGTCATCACCGGCGGCGCCGCGCGGCTCGAGGGCGAGGATCTGATCGGCGCGCCCTATGAACGGCTGCGCCAATTGCGCGGCGGGCGGGTGGCCTATATCTTTCAGGACCCGCTATCGACGCTGCATCCGCTTTATCGGATCGGCGCGCAATTGATCGAGGCGATCGTGACCCATCAACCGATGTCGCGGGCGGCGGCGCGGGCGCGGGCCCTGCGCCTGCTCGAAGACGTGCGCATGCCCAATGCGGCGGCGCGGATGGAGGTTTTCCCGCATGAATTGTCGGGCGGCATGCGTCAGCGCGTGGGCATCGCGATGGCGCTCGCCAATGAGCCCGACATCATCATCGCCGACGAACCGACGACCGCGCTCGATGTCACCGTGCAGGCCCAGATCCTGGCGTTGCTCGACGATTTGCGCCGCGACCGCGGTCTGGCGATCCTGTTCATCACCCATGATTTCGGCGTCGTCGGTCAGCTGTGCGACCGGGTCGCGGTGATGTATGCCGGACGCATCGTCGAACAGGGGCCGACAGCGGCCGTGCTTCGCGCGCCGGCCCACCCCTATACCCGCCGGCTGATCGATTGCGTGCCCGAACTGGGCGGCGGCCGGCGCCGGTTGCCGGCAATCCCCGGCCTGCCACCGGCGGTGGACCGATTGCCCGCGGGCTGCGCCTTTGCGCCGCGCTGCCTGAAGGCCGAAGAGGCCTGCCGCGGCGGCGAGATCGCGCTGGCCGGTGCCGGGCCACGGGCGGTGCGTTGCCTTTACCCCGAAACGGAGATCGCGTCATGACCCCCGCGCTCGCGACCCAAGGCCTGGCCAAGCGGTTCCCGGTCGGACGGCGTCTCATCGGCGGGCCGTCGGCCTATGTCCATGCGGTGCGGCCGATCTCGGTCGCGGTGGCGCCGGGCGAAACCTTGGGTATCGTCGGCGAATCGGGCTGCGCAAAATCGACCCTGGCGCGAATGCTGGTCGGGCTCGAAAGGCCCAGCGAGGGCGCGATCGAGATCGAGGGCAAGCCCCTGTCGAATGCCGATCCGGCCGAATTCGGGCGGCGCATCCAATATGTGTTCCAGGACCCGACCGCCAGCCTCAATCCGCGCAAGACCATCCGCGCCATCCTCGAGGCGCCGTTGATCCGGCTTCATCGCATGGGCCGGGCGGCGCGGGCGGCGCGGATCGCCGAAGTGCTCGACGCGGTCAATCTGCGGGCCGAATTTCTCGACCGTTACCCGCATGAATTTTCCGGCGGGCAGGCGCAGCGGATCGGCATCGCCCGCGCGCTCGCCGCCAGCCCGCGGATCATCGTGCTGGATGAACCGGTTTCGGCGCTCGATGTCTCGGTTCAGGCGCAGGTTCTCAACCTGCTGGCCGATCTGCGCGGCGAATTCGGCCTGACCTATCTGTTCATCAGCCACGATCTGGCGGTGGTGGAGGCGGTCAGCGACCGGATTGCGGTGCTCTATTTCGGCGCTTTGGTGGAACTCGGCCCCGCCGATCGCGTCTTTGCCCGGCCGCGCCACCCCTATACCGAGCTGTTGGCGCGTTCGGCGCCGGCGGTGGGGCGCAGGCTGGATCCCGGCGCCGAGGGCGAATTGCCCGATCCGTTGAACCCGCCGCCGGGCTGCGCCTTTGCCGGCCGCTGCCCGCGCGCCAGCGACCGATGCCGGCAGGAGACGCCCGCGCTGCGCCCAATCGAAGGAGAGCAACTTGCCGCCTGCCACCACCCGCTCGAGTGACGTCGCGCCGAAGCTGTCGCGCCCGCAAAAGGTCGCCGAGGCGATCAAGCAATGGGTTATGGACGAGGGTTGGCAGCCGGGCGACCGGCTGCCGAGCGAGGCCGAGCTGATCGAGCGGTTCGGCATGGCCAAGGGCACGATCCGCGAGGCGGTCCGCATCCTCGAGGCGCAGGGTCTGGTGCGCTCGCGCACCGGTCCGGGGGGCGGGGTCTTCGTCCACCAGGTCTCGGCCGAACGGGCGGCGGCGCTTCTGGGCAATTACTTCTACTTCCAGGAACTCTCGATCGACGACGTCTACGAAATCCGCGAGGCGCTGGAGCCGGAGCTTGCCGCGAGCCTTGCCGGCAAGCTCGACGATGCGGACCTGTCGCGG
>JASBUM010000562.1 GCA_030147905.1 Acidimangrovimonas sp. | reverse complement strand
GCTGTCAAGCAAGAGGATGCCGCGCGCGCGCCCGCCACCCTGGACGCCGGCGCCACCCGGCCCATCCGCCGGCATGCCCCCGCCGGAAAGGTCGGCGCCGCCGCGACGGTGACGGCCCGCCCGCGCCGGCCGTCCGCCCGCGCCGGCCGCCCGATCATGCCGCGCCGCCCGTCAGCCCTTGTAGCCCAGCAGATGCGGCAGCCACAGAACGAGGCCGGGGAACAGGATCATCAGCAGAAGCGCGCCGATGAGCCCAAGGACGAATGGCCAGATCTCGCGGATGATGTCGCGCAGCGGAATCCCGGTGACACCGTTGAGCACGAACAGCACGATCCCGTATGGCGGCGTGATGAGCCCGATCATGCAGTTCACCACCACGACCACGCCGAAATAGACCAGATCGATCCCCAGCGCCCGCGCCGCCGGCAGGAACAGCGGCACGATCACCAGGATGATGGTCGAGGCATCGAGCAGACAGCCCAGCGCCAGCACCAGCAGGTTGACCAGCAGCATGAACACCAGCGGCGAGACATGCAGCGCGTCGACCAGCGTCTGCACACGGGCGGGGATGTTCTCGGCCGCGACGATGTAGTTGAAGATCAGCGCGCCGCCGATCACCAGCCCCACCGCCGCCGAGGCCCGCGCCGAACCCAGCATGATCTGGTAGAAGCTGCGCACGCTCAGCGCCCGGTAGAAGAAGACCGCAAGCAAGAGCGCATAGGCCGCCGCCACCGCCGCCGCCTCGGTCGGCGTCGTGACCCCGCCGTAGATGCCGTAAAGCAGGATCACCGGCATCATCAGCGCCGGAAAGGCCTGTACCGTCAGCCCCGGCATCGCGCGCAGCGGCACCGGATCGTCCATGCCGAAACCGCGGCGGCGGGCGGCGCGGACATTCATCACCATCACCATCAGCCCCATCAGCAGCCCCGGCACCACGCCGCCGACGAACAGCGCCCCGATGGAGGTGTTGGAGACCAGCGCATACATCACCATCGGGATCGAGGGCGGAATGATCGGCCCGATGGTCGACGCCGCCGCGGTGATCGCGGCCGCATAGCCGGCGGGATAGCGGTCGTCCTTGCGCATCATGTCGATGACGACCTTGCCCAGCCCCGCGGCATCCGCCACCGCCGAGCCGGACATGCCGGCGAAGATCATCGAGGCGACCACGTTGACATGGCCCAGTCCGCCCCGGAACCGCCCCACCAGCGCCACGCAAAAGCGCAGCAGCCGGTCACTGATGGAACCCGCGTTCATGATATCCGCCGCGACGATGAACAGCGGCACCGCCAGCAGGATGAAATTGTCGTAGAGCCCCTGCACCATCTGCTCGGCCGGCAGCGACAGATCCTGCCCCGAGAAGACCATGTAGCCGATGGCGGAGACCAGCATCGCCAGCGCGATCGGCATGCCGATGGCGGCCATGGCGAAAAGGATCGCGATGCAAAGCGAGAAGGCCAGGCTCATCGGTCGCGCTCCCGCGGCGGAATATCGTCATCGCGGGGCCGTGCGGCGCCCGCATCATGCGGACCGTCCGCGCGCGCGATGCCGGCACCCGCCTCGCCCGCGGCATCGATGGCCGCCGCCTCGCGCATCGCCGCGCCCTGCCCGGCCGGATCAGCCCCGCCCGGCATGCGTCCGCGCAGGATCTGCACCGCACGCCACAGGTAGCGCAGAACCGTCGCCACGAGGAACAGGCCGAAGATCGAGAAGACCCGATCGAGCGGGATCTCCATCACCGCGCTGCGCTGCAATTGCAGAAAGCTGATATAGCCCCAGGTCGCCGGCGCCGAGGCCCCCAGCGTGCCCGCCACTACCAGCGCCGAAATTAGCGCGAAGATCCGGCGCTTGCGCGGCCCCACCGCCAGATAGAGCGTGTCGAAGCGGATGTGATCCTCGTCGCGCAGGTCCAGCGCCGAGAGCCAGAACACCAGCCACAGCCACAGGGTGGAGCTGAGCTCGACCGTCCAGCCGATCGGAAAGGGCAGGAAATAGCGCGCGAAGATCTGCAGCAGAAAAACGACGAACATGGCGGTCATCATGGCGACCGCCACATCCGCGACGCGCGCGCGCGCCCAGGCCAGAAGCCTGTCGGACATCACCACCCGGGCCCCGCGATCAAAGCGCGTTGATCTTTTCCAGCATGCCCTTCGGCCAGACCTTGGCGTATTTGGACTTCAGGTACTCGCCCTGGACATGCTTGCGGAAGGCCTCGACATCGGGGGTATAGACGTCAAGCCCCTGCTTCTTGAAGAAACCGGCAAGCTCGTCCTCGAGCGCGAGCTGTTTCTTGCGCCCGCTTGCCGCGGCATCGTCGGCCGCCTTCTGAAGGCCCGCGCGATCGGCCTTCGACAGCTTGTTCCAGGCCCGCTTCGAGAAGGCGATATAGTTCTGGTCGACCAGATGCGAGGTAAGGCAGATCTGCTTGGTGACCTCGTAGAATTTCGAATCCTTGTCGGTCGGCAGCGGGTTGTCCTGCCCGTCGATGGCGCCCGTCTGCAGCGCCGTGTAGACTTCGGTGAAAGCCACCGGCACCGGGTTGGCGCCCAGCGCGCGGCCCAGGAACTGCCAGCTGTCCGAACCCGGCATGCGCAGCTTGACCCCGTTCAGGTCGGCCGGCGTCTTGACGTCGCGTTCGGCACGCGACATGCGCAGGTTCAGCTGGCGCCGGCCCAGATACATCACCGACAGCAGCTTGACGCCAAGCTTGTCCTCGACCTTCTTCTTCATCGGATCCATGAAGGGCGCGTTGAACACCTTCACCTGATGCTCGGCGTCGCGCAGCAGGTAGCCCGCGGTGAAGATCGACCATTCGGGGAAGAACGTGGCCAGTTCCTGCGGCGAGGTGATCGACATCTCCAGATTGCCGCGGGCGATGGCCTGAAGCTCGGTCCCCTGCTTGAACAGCGTGGCGTTCCAGTGCGGCTCGAAGGTGGCGAATTTCGAGACCGCCGGCGCGAAGACATCCACCAGCGCCACCGCCCGCTGATCGGTCGGCGTCATCGGCCCCGACATGCGGATCCGCAGCTTGGCCGCCGCCTTGGCGACACCGCCGGCCGCAACCAGCGTCGCCGCCGCGCCACCGGCCAGAATTCCCCTGCGCGTCATCGAATGTGTCATGGTTCTCCCTCCCGTCAAACCGTTGCGAAGCGCGGCCTCGTTTCCCCCCCGCGTCCATCAGGGGTGATCGCACAGGCCTCACATTGTGTCTAGAAAAAAGCCCGGCTTGCGCCTAAGCATGGCGACCGGGACCCGGCGCGGCCCCGTCCGGCCGGGCGCCACCTGCGATGCCCCGGGCCGCGCGGCCGGCGGATGCACGGGACCGCAAATGACGGGACGGCCCCCGGGGGAGGTGGCCGCCACCGCGCAGCTGGAGGGATGCGCATGACACGAGTGTTGCTGCTCAACGGGCCGAACCTGAACCTGCTCGGCCGCAGACAGCCGGACATCTACGGCGTCGAGACGCTCGACGACATCGAGAACCGGCTGCAGGAACTGGCCGGAACGCTTGATCTGCAGATCGATTGCCGCCAGTCGAACCGCGAATACGAGCTGATCGAATGGATCCACGAGGCGCGAGAGAACGCGCGCGCGATCATCATAAACCCGGCCGCCTACAGCCACAGCTCGGTCGCGCTCCTCGATGCGCTCAACACCTTCGAGGGGGCGGTGATCGAGGTGCATATCTCCAACATCCACCGCCGCGAATCGTTCCGCCATCATTCCTATGTCTCGCTGCGCGCCGACGGTGTCATCGCCGGCTGCGGCACACAGGGCTACGAACTGGCGCTGCTGCGGATCGCTACGATGATTTCGACCAAGGCCTAGGCCCTCAAGAGACGGACATGACGGCGATGGACATACCTCACAACAGCTTCAAGCGTGCGATCACCGCAGGCCATCAGCAGATCGGCCTTTGGGTCACCCTGCCCTCGGGCTTCACCGCCGAGGCGCTGGCGACTTGCGGTTTCGACTGGCTCCTGTTCGATACCGAACATTCGATCGGCGACCCGATCAGCGTGTTTCACCAATTGCAGGCCGCGGCCCCGCATCCGGTCAGCGCGGTGGTCCGCCCCGCGGCCAACGACCCGGTGCTGATCAAGCGGATGCTCGACGAGGGCGCGCAATCGCTGATCGTGCCCTATGTCCAGAATGCCGAGGAGGCGCGCGCCGCCGTCGCCGCGGTGCGCTACGCCCCCGAGGGGATCCGCGGCATGGCCGGGCTGACGCGGGCCACCCGCTATGGAACGGTGCGCGACTACGCGCGCCGCGCGGCTCAGGAAATCTGCCTGATCGTCCAGGTCGAAAGCGTCGAGGCGGTCGAGCAGATCGAGGCGATCGCGGCCGTCGACGGCATCGACGGGATCTTCATCGGTCCGGCGGACCTTTCGGCGACGATGGGCCATGCCGGCGATACCGGCCACCCCGAGGTCGTGGCCGCCGTCGATTCCGCCATCGCGCGGATCCGGCGCGCGGGAAAGCCTGCCGGCACGCTGTCTCTCGACCCGCCCTCGGGGCGGCGGGTGATTGCAGCCGGATCGGTCTTCACCGCCGTCGATGTCGATGCGGCGATCCTGCTGCGCGGCGCCCGCGGCCTCGCGGCCGAATTCGCCCCGCGCGGCGCCCGCGAATGATTTCCTGATCCGGCTCGCGATACCCGCGCTGTCACAGCGCGGGCCATCCGGCCCGGCGCTTCGCGTTCCGGCCTTCGCGCGTCCAATCCGGGCCTTTCGGCAGGGACCACTCGGCCGGCACTGCAAGGCTAGACCTCTTCGGTGAAGGCTAGACCTCTTCGGTGTCGGCCTCGTCCTCGCGGCGCCGGTTGTACCGGATCGAGGCCCATAGCGCGAGGCCGATCATCGACACACCGAGCGTGCCCGTGATCATCTCGGAAATCTCGATCTGGGTCTGGACGAACATGATGATCGCCAGCGCAAGGATCGAATAGAAG
>JASBUM010000560.1 GCA_030147905.1 Acidimangrovimonas sp. | reverse complement strand
CGCGCGAGACCATCGCCTGCCCTTTCCATTGCCGCGGGCTTCACCGCCCGCCATTTCTTCACGCATCGTGCCCATGCGGCGTGCCCGCGGACCTCGTTAGCGCTAACAGCCCGCTTCTAGCCCGCCGCCCGGCCCAAGTCCAGCATCTCCAAGTCTAGCATCTGGGGGAAAGGGCGCAACGCGGGCGGCGCCGGGCGCGCGCCCGCTTGCCGGCCGCGGCAGCCGGACCGGCTGCCGTCAGCTTTCCAGCTCGGCATCCCAGTAGAGAAAGTCGTGCCAGGATTCGTGCAGGAAATTGGGCGGGAAACGGCGCCCGACGTCGCGCATCTCGGCCGCCGTCGGCCGCCGCGCGGGGCGGCGCAGATGCATGCCCGCCTGGGCGAGCGATTTCGATCCCTTCCGCAGGTTGCACGGTGCACAGGCGGCGACGACATTGTCCCAGCTGGTGATTCCGCCGCGCGCACGCGGCACCACATGGTCGAAGGTCAGGTCCCCGCGCCGTCCGCAATACTGGCAGCGGAATTCGTCGCGCAGAAAAAGATTGAAGCGCGTGAAGGCCACGCGCTTCTGCGGTCTGACGAATTCCTTGAGAACGACAACCGAGGGTATTCGGATCGCGGTGGTGGGACTTCGCACCAGCGCATCATATTCGGCCACGATCGTCACCCGGTCGAGAAATGCTGCCTTGATCGCTTCCTGCCAGGGCCACAACGACAGCGGGTAATAGCTGAGCGGTCTGTAATCGGCATTGAGAACCAGTGCCGGGTGTTGACGGAACGCCGCAGGTTCCCGCACGAAATTGACCCTGAAATCTCCATCCATGAAGCGCACTCCATCGCGTCGCGGCCCGCGACCCGGACAAAGTGGCCCGGAACCCGAAGCCTTACGAATTGACTATATATGGCGTTCAGCCGCTGACAAGCCCCCCGACCTTGAGGGGCCTGCCTTTCCGTAGCCCGCGAATGGCACAATTGAGTGACAGCTTGCGTGACCGGCGCAGGGCTCGGGCGCGGCTCACCCCGCCCAAGGCCCGCGCGCGCCCGCAGCCCGAGGCCCGCGCGGCCTGCCGCCCGCTTGCCCGCGCCCGCGCCGCCCAAGGCCAAACGCCCAGCTTCGGGTTCAGGCCGGCAGGTGACGCTTGAGGAAATCGAGCGCCACGACCAGCCCGTCGGGCGCGATCCCGTGGGCCGTGCCGGGGCTGACATGGGTCACGGCCTCGATCCCGGCCGCGGCAAGCGTGCGCGCCGCCTCGGGAAGGGCATCCGGCGTCACCACCGGATCGGAATCGCCATGGATCAGTGCCACCGGCGGCCGGCTGCGCAGCGACGCGGCGAAAGTCTCGGGCGACAGCAACCGCCCCGAAAAGCCGACCACGCCCGCCAGTGCAACCGGGCGCCGCGGCGCCACCGCCAGCGCCATCATCGTCCCCTGCGAGAAGCCCACCAGCGCAAGCGCCTCGGGCGCGAGTCCGGCCGCCTCCAGCCGCTGGTCGATGAAGGCGTCGAGATCGTCCATCGCCAAGCCGATTCCCGCCCGCGCCTGCGCCTCGCTCGATCCGTCGAGCCACGGGATCGAGAACCACTGACGCCCGGCCGGGTTGCCCGCGCAAGGCTCGGGCGCGTCGGGGGCAACGAAGGTCACGCCCGGCAGATGCGGCGCCAGCGGCTCGGCCAGACCCATCAGATCGGCCCCGTCCGCACCATAGCCATGCAGGAAGACCACCATCGCCCGCGTCGCGCCCCCGGCCGCCTCGCGCGTCGTGAACCGCAGATCCCTTGCCATTGCCTTGCCCTTCCCCTTGCGTTCCTGCCGCGGCGATCGTGCCGGATGATGTCAGCGCACGCCTTCGCGGCCGCGGATCTCGCGGTAATAGGCCCACAACAGGCGCGCCGCAACCGCGCGCCACGGCGCCCAGGCCGCGCCCATCGCGCGCAGGGCCGCCGGATCGGGTCGTGCGGGCAGATCGAACAGCAGGCGCGCCGCCTCGCGCAGCGCGACATCCCCCGCGGGCAGCACGTCCGGCCGGCCCAGTGCTGTCAGTGCATAAAGTTCGGCGCTCCATTGCCCGATGCCGGGCAGCGCCACGAGCCGCGCGATCACCGTCGCATCATCTGCCTCGCGCAGCGAGGTGAAATCGGGAGGATCGGCGGCGATCGCGGTCAGACAGGCGATTTTCGCCCGTGACAGGCCGCAGGCGCCAAGCCGCGCCGGGTCGGCCATGCGATAGGCCGCCGCCCCGGTCAGGCCGGCCGCCGCCAGACGCCCGGCGATCGCCGCGGCCGCCGCGGTCGAGATCTGCTGTCCGACGACGATGGCGGCCAGCGCCTCGAACCTATCGGGGCGCAGGCGCAGCGGCGGCAGGCCGACAGCCGCGAAAGCGGTGGCAAAGCGCGGCTCGATCCGCAGAAGCTCGCGCAAACCGAATTCGAGATCGCCCGACGTCGCGATGATCGCGCCCCGCCCGGCGGTCGCCCCGGTTTCGCTCGCCGCCCTGCCCGTGGTCATCGTCCTGTCCTCCCTGCCCGGCGGATCCCCGGCAACGCCTTGTATCCGGTCCTGTATCCGGTGCGGCTCTCCGCGTCGCCATCCGCGAGGCGCCGGACCGCCCCGCCGTCCGGCAGAGGCCGGCTTGCGAGGCGCCACAACCCCCGGGCGGCAGCCCGCCGAGCCGGCTGCTTCCCAACGGCAGCCCGCCGGCCGTTGCCGCGCGGCACGGGCCCTTTGTCAGCCAGTTCACACCGCGCGCCCGACGTCAATCCGCGCCTTCCGGTCGCGCGGCCCTTTCCCGCCCCGCCCTTGCCGATCTGCCCGGCCGTGAGGCTCTTGCGGGCCCGCCAAGCCGTTGCAGGGCCGCCATTCCGCGCCGCCATTGCGGGCCGCCGTCTCGGGATTGGCGTCTCGGGATTGGCGTCTCGGGATCGCCGTCTCGGGTTCGCCGTCTCGGAACGGGCCCGCGGCGTCGATCTCCGCCACGGCGCGCGGCACGCCCGGTCGGTCGCCGGGGTGGCGGCATGGGGCGTCGCAGGGGCCGGGATTCCGGCGCGGGAAGGTTCACCCCCGCAAACGACACATTCCGAATGACGCATTCCGCTTGTGGTCGGCCGCGGCTGCGGCTACCGGTGGCGCATGTCCGACGCAAGCACCCTTCCCGACCCCGATCGTCGCGCCCGCCGCAATGTGGGCGTTCTGGTACTGGCGCAGGCGATCCTGGGCAGTCAGTTGCCGATGCTGTTCATCATCGGCGGACTTGCCGGGCAGAG
>JASBUM010000295.1 GCA_030147905.1 Acidimangrovimonas sp. | reverse complement strand
CAAGACAGCACCGTGAAGGGCCGAAGGCCGGCCTGCCGGCGGCGGTCCAGCGCCGCGACCAGAAAGCCCACGGCCGATCGCGGCGCCTCCGGATGGGCAAGATCATGCACGATATCGGGATGTGTCTCGTCCAGCATGCCGGTCGCCGGCTGGTGGCAATAGCCCTTCTCCGTCACCGTCAGGGAACCGATGCGCACGCCCGGCGACGCCATCTGTTCCAGCACCGCCCCGGGATCCTCGGGGGCGACCATCAGCCGGACGATGCTGCCGATCACCCGCGCCTCGTCGCCCGCGGCGGTACGCTCGACGACGGTATAGAGCCCGTCCTGCGGCGCCAGCGCATCGCGCGTGTCGGGGCTGCGCAGCGACACCCCGGCGATCGCCCAGCCCGGATCGCCTGCGGCCAGCACCGCATCGGTGTAGACCGCCTGATGCGCCCGGTGAAACGCGCCGACGCCGAGATGGACGATCCCGACCGTGGCCGCGCCGCGGTCATGGCCGGGCCGCGCCACCGTCGCGGGCAGACGGGCGAGCGCGGCGTCGCAGAGCCGGTCGGACGTCGCGCTCACAGCTTGTATGCCGTCTTGGCCAGCCGGTAGGCGAGATCATGGGCGACCTCGGCCGCCTCGTCCTCGTCCAGCCGGTGGCTGGTCACCAGCCCGGCGAGATAGGCGCAGTCCACCCGCCGCGCCATGTCGTGCCGGGCCGGGATCGAGGGGAAGGCGCGGGTGTCGTCGTTGAAGCCCACCGTGTTGTAGAAGCCGGCGGTCTCGGTCACCGTCTCGCGGAAGCGGCGCATTCCCTCGGGGCTGTCGTAGAACCACCACGGCGGGCCGAGCCGCAGGCAGGGATAGACCCCGGCCAGCGGCGCCAGCTCGCGGCCATAGCCGGTCTCGTCGAGGGTGAACAGGATCACCGTCAGCCCGGGCTCCAGCCCGACCGCGTCCAGCATCGGCTTGAGCATGTGGACATAATCCGTCCGCGTCGGGATGTCGGCGCCCATGTCCTTGCCGAAGCGGGCGAAGAGGCCGGGCGCATGGTTGCGGAACGAACCGGGATGGATCTGCAGCACCAGCCCGTCGTCAAGGCTCATCCGCGCCATCTCGGTCAGCATCTGGCCGCGGAACAGGTCCTGCTCCTCGGCGGTGGCGGCGCCGGACAGGACCCGCCCGAACAATGCCGCCGCATCGGCGCGGGGCAGGTCGGCGGTGCGCGCGCTGGGGTGGCCGTGGTCCGACGAGGTCGCGCCATGGGCGATGAAATGCGCCCGCCGGGCGCGGTGGGCGGCCAGGTAGCCGTCCCAGCTGCGGGTGTTCTCGCCCGTGATCTCGCCAAGCTTCGCCACCCGGCCGGCGAAACCGGGGGCGGCGGGGTCGACCACGTCGTCGGGGCGGTAGGCGCTCACCACCCGCCCGCCCCAGCCCGAGGCGGCGAGCGTCGCGTGATGGCTCAACGGGTCGAGCGCGCCCTCGGTTGTCGCGATCACCTCGATGTTGAACCGCTCGTAAAGCGCCCGCGGCCGGTAATCGGGCCGGGCCAGATGTTCGGCGATGCGGTCGTAGGTGTCGTCGGCATTGGCCGCGCCAAGCCTTTCGGTCACGCCGAACAGCGTCTCCAGCGTATGCTCCATCCAGAACCGGCTCGGGGTGGCGCGGAACAGATGGTAGTTCTCGGCGAAGCGGCGCCAGATCGTTCGCCCGTCGGTCTCGTGCGGGCCGCCGTCCGCGGGGGCTGTGCCGAGATCCTCCAGCCGCATCCCCTGAGACATCAGCATTCGCAGGATGTAATGGTCCGGCACGATCAGAAGCTGCGCGGGGTCGGGAAACGGCATGTCCCGGGCGAACCACGCCGGGTTGGTATGCCCGTGCGGGCTGACGATCGGCAGGGCCTTCACGTGGTCATAGAGCCTGCGCGCCACCGCCCGGCTGTCGGGATCGGCGGGAAACAGGCGGTCGGGATGCAATGCCATGACGGCCCCCTCAGTTCGTTCGGAATTTCGTCGCGCCAAGCGCGCGCATCACGCCGCGCAGCTCGGCCAGCCCCTTCAGGCGGCCGATCGCGGGATAGCCCGGCTGGGCGCCGCGGGCGAGGTCGTCGAGGATGTCCTGCCCGTGGTCGGGCCGCATCGGGATCTCGGCATCCGCGCGGCCCTCGTCGCGGCGCCGCGCCTCCTCGGCCATCAGCGCCTCGATCAGCGCCACCATGTCGGTGCCGCCGCCGAGATGCTCGTCCTCGTGGAACGAACATGGCGTGCCCGCGGTCTCGCGCGTGACGTTGCGCAGATGGACGAAATGGATCCGCGGCCCCAGCGCCCGCGCCATCGCCGGCAGGTCGTTGTCGGCCCGCGCGCCGAGCGAGCCCGAGCACAGCGTGACGCCGTTGGCGGGGCTGTCGACAGCGTCGAGCACGGCGCGGTAGTCGTCGAGCGTGGACATGATCCGCGGCAGCCCGAGGAGCGGGAACGGCGGATCGTCCGGATGACAGCAAAGCCGCATCCCCAGCCGCTCGGCCTCCGGCACCACATGTTCGAGGAAGTCGATGAAGTTCTGCCGCAGCCGCCCGGCCCCGATCCCGGCATAGGTCTCGATCTGGCGGGCGAGGTCGGCCAGCGACCAGCTTTCCGCCGCGCCGGGCAGGCCCGCGGTGACGTTGGCGGCAAGCGCCCTGCGCCGTTCCGGCGACATCGCGGCGAAGCGGCGGGCGGCCTCCTCGACGACCTCGGGGGCGTAATCGGCGCCCGGCCGTTTCAGGATATGCAGGTCGAAGGCGGCGAAATCGTGCATGTCGAAGCGCATCGCGGTGCCGCGGTTCGGCAGCCGCCAGGCGAGGTCGGTGCGGGTCCAGTCGAGAACCGGCATGAAATTGTAGCAGATCACCCGGATGCCGGCGCCGGCGAGGTTTGCCATGCTCTCGCGCCAGTTCGCGACATGGGCGCGCCAGTCGCCGGACTGGGTCTTGATGGATTCGGAGACCGGCAGGCTCTCGACCACCTCCCAGTCAAGGCCGGTCTCGCCTTCGGGGGTGCGCCGCACCGCGTCCTGGCGGCGGGCGATCTCCGCGGGGGACCAGACCTCGCCGGGCGGCACGTGGTGAAGCGCGGTGACGATCCCGCGGGCCCCGGCCTGGCGCGCGTCGATCACGCTCACCTTGTCGGCGGGTCCGAACCAGCGCCAGGTTTCCTTCATGTTCGGGGCTCCCTGTTCAGGCGTCGCGTCCGGCCGGGGTCTGGCGCCCGACGATCTGCGTGGGATTGACAAAGCGAAGCGCGACCAGAAGCCAGACCAGCGTGGTGACCATATAGATCATCGCCATCGCGTCCACCGATTGTCCGGCCCGCACACCGGCGGCATCGACCGCGTAGTAGAGGGCCACCACCAGCGTCTGGCTGGTAGGGCCGGAGGTCAGGAAGGTCAACTCGAACATCGCGATGGTGCGGACAAGGACCAGCAGCAGCGCGGCAAGGATCCCCGGGGTCAGCAGCGGCACCAGCACATGGAAGAAGAGCTTGGGCGTGCTGGCCCCGAAGACCCGCGCCGCCTGCTCCACCCGCGGGTCGATCTGGTCGATGAACGGCATGGTGATGAGGATCACGAAGGGCAGCGAGGGCACGAGGTTGGCAAGGATCACGCCCCAGATCGTGCCGCCCGGCCCGAACTGGTAAAGAACCGTCGCCAGCGGAATGCCGATCGTCATCGGCGGCACCAGCAGCGGCAGCAGGAACAGCAGGATCACCGCCCGCTTGCCGGGAAACTCGCGCCGCGACAGCGCATAGGCCGCCGGCACCCCGATCACGCCCGAGATCAGCACCACCGCGCCCACCACCTCGAAGGTGACGGTGAGGATCTTGCCAAGCTGGAATTCCTGCCAGGCGTCGACGTACCAGTGCAGCGTGTAGCCCTTCGGCAGCCATGTGCCCAGCCAGCGGGTGGCGAAGCTGTCCACCGCCACCGCGCCGACGATGCCGATCAGGTTCAGCACGAAGAAGATGACGAAGGCCCAGACCGCGTAGACCCACAGCCGGTCGAGCGCCGAACGTTCGTCGCGGGTTGCCGCTTGCGCCATGGTCAGCCCTTCCCGCCGGCGGCCGGGCCGCGATAGAGAAACCCCCGCCCGGCCAGAACGAGGACCACGATCAGAAGCTGGATCGCCGCCATGATCATCGCGATGGCAGAGGCCATGCTGTAGTCATAGCGCTCGTAGGCGGCCTGAAAGGCAGCGATCGAGATCACCCGGGTGGAGCCCGAGGGCGCGCCGACCAGAACCGCCGACGGGAAAACCGCGAAGGCCTGCACGAAGCTCAGGCAGAAGGTGATGACGAGGCCCGAGGCCATCAGCGGCAGCAGGATGGTGCGAAACCGCGCCCGGGGTCCCGCGCCGAGCGTGGCGGCCGCCTTCTCGAGGTTCGGGTCGATGCCGCTGACATAGGACAGCGTCAGCAGGAAGGTGAAGGGAAAGCCCGCGATGATCAGCGACCACATCACGCCCCAGTAGTTGTGGACCAGCCGCAGCGGCTCCTTCGTCAGGTGGAACAGGATCAGGATGCGGTTCAGCCAGCCCTGCGGCCCGAGATAGTTCAAAAGCCCCTCGGCGACCAGCACGGTTCCCAGCGTGATCGGCACGACAAGGATCGTGGTCAGGATGCGCTGCCGCTTCAACTTGCGCACCCGCAGCGCCACCGGGACCGAGATCAGGATGTTGGCGACGGTGGCCGGCACCGCGATGCCAAGCGTCGTCGGGATCGTCTTCCACAGGAACGGCTGCGAGAAGAAGGTTACGTAATTCGCCCATGTGCCGCCCTTGCGCGGCATCAGCGACAGCACCAGCCCCTCGAAGAACGGATAGACGAAAAGCCCAAGGATCGTCAGCACCGCCGGCACCACCAGAAGCGTGGTGCCATCGATCCCGCGGCGCGCCAAGCGTTGGCGCAGTCCCGCGCGCGCAGCCTTCGGGCGGGGGCGGATCGCGGCCTCGCTCATGGTGCGTCACCGTAGATCAGCACGCGGTCGGGATCGGCACCGAGGCGAAGGGATTCGCCGGCCCCGACCCGTGCGGCCGAGCGGAAATGCAGCTCCACCCCGTCGGCGGTGGTGGCGATGCCGAAGAAGGCGCGGCCGCGGTACTCGACCTGATCGACCGTCGCCGCGAAGGGCCCGTCGGCCCGGGGCCCGAGATCGTCGGGCCGTATCGCCACCGTCACCGGCCCGGGCGCGACCGCGCCCACCGGCATGCCGATGCAGGCGGCCGCCCCCACCTGGACTGCGGTGCCGGCGCCGGCCTGCCCCTGCAAACGGCCCGCGAGCATGTTGCGAAACCCCATGAATTCCGCCACGTCGGCGGTCCGCGGCCGGGCATACAGCTCCTCGGGGGTGCCGATCTGGCGGACCTCGCCAAGCCGCATCACCACGATCCGGTCGGCAAGCGACAGCGCTTCGTCCTGATCGTGGGTGACATAGATCGTGGCCGAGCCAAGGACCGCGTGGATGCGCCGGATCTCGGCCCGCATCTCCAGCCTCAGCTTGGCGTCGAGGTTCGACAGCGGCTCGTCCATCATCACCAGCGGCGGCTCCACGACGATGGCGCGCGCGATCGCCACCCGTTGCTGCTGCCCGCCCGAGAGCTGGCCCGGAAGCTTCCCGGCCTGCCCCTCCAGCCGCACCAGGCGCAGCGCCTCGGCCACCCGCTCGTCGATCCGTGCCTTGGGCTCGCCCCGCATCGCAAGGCCGAAGCCCACGTTGCGGGCCACCGTCATATGCGGAAACAGCGCGTAGTTCTGGAACACCATGCCGAAGCCGCGCCGTTCGGGCGACAGAAGGTCGATCCGGGTCTCGTCGAGGCTGATCGAGCCGTCGGTCAGCGACAGCAGCCCCGCGATGCAGTTGAGCGCGGTGGACTTGCCGCAGCCCGAGGGGCCGAGCAGCGCCACGAATTCGCCGCGACCCACGTTGAGCGTGATGTCCTTCAGCGCGTTGAACGAGCCGAAGTCGCGCTGGACATGGTCGAGCCGCAGCTCGCGGAAGTCTTTCGAGATGATCGCCATGGGGCCCCGTCGAAGGCAGGTCGCAAGGATGACCCCGCCGCGGATGGCCGCGCCGGGGTCGGTTCGGTCCGGGCCGCGTCAGCCCTTCTTGGCGCCGACGCGCTGGTCCCACATCTCGAAGGCCTTGACCATCGTTTGCGGCTCGAGCGGCAGGTCCTTCGGATTGTCGGCGATCAGCTTGGCATATTCCGGCCGGCCGTATTCGGCGATCGCCTTGCGGCTCGATTCCGGCGCGAGGCTCAGCGGCACGTCCTTCACCGCCGGTCCGGGATAGAAATAGCCGTCGTCATAGGCATAGGCCTGCGCCTTGGGGGTGAGCAGGTAGCGCATCAGGTCGAGCACCACGGCGACCTTCTCGGGCTTCACGCCCTTGGGGATGCACATGTAATGCGCGTCCGTCACCCAGTGGAAGCCGGCCAGCGTGCCGACCTTGGCCGATTTCGGCACGATGCCCAGCACGCGCGGGTTGATGTCCCAGCCGGTCGTCGTGGCGATGATGTCGCGGGTGCCCTGGCCAAGCTCCTTCATCGTCGGCGTGGTGCCGGTGGGATAATATTCGATGTAGTTGCCGATCTCCTCCAGATAGGCCCAGGTTTTGGCCCATCCGTTCACCGGATCCTTCGGGTCCTTGTCCTTCAGGATATAGGGCAGACCCATAAGGAAGGTCCGGCCGGGGCCGGAGTTCGCCGGGCGGGCATACATGAACTTGTTCTTGTGCGCCTTGGCCCATGCCATCAGCTCCTCGGCCGAGGTCGGCACCTTCTTCACCCGATCGGGGGCATATTCGATCAGCGGGCCCGACGGGTAATAGCTCACCTCCACGCCATAGCCCTGGGCCAGGCCCTGCATCTTCCACGCCTGCTCAAGGTAGATGTCCTGCAGCTTGGGCAGGTCCGCGGCGTGATCGGGCAGAAGCTTGATCCAGATCCCCTGGTCGACGCCGGCCGACAGCGCATCGGTGCCGGTCAGCACCAGATCGATATCGACCCGGTTGGCGCCCTGCTGGGCCTTGATCTTGCCCGGCAGCTCCGGCGCCGGTGCCTTCGAGAAATTCACCGAAGACACGTATTTGCGATTCGCCTTCACGTAGTTCTCGATCGGCTTCTGGGTCAGTGCCAGGTTGCCCGCCACGTCCACGATGTTGATCGAGACGGGCGAGGACGGCATCGTCAGCGCCATGCTGCGTCCGGCCAGCGCCAGGGCCGCTGCACCGGCAGCCCCGCCTATCAGCGTCCGGCGGTTCATCTCAAAGTCGTTCACGCCATATCCTCCCAAGGTTTCGGCATCCCACCGGGCACACGGCCTGCCCCCCGCGCCTCCATCCGCGGGGCTGGGCGCGTGCGGCCCTTCGAAATTCGCCCTCGCTTTGCCAGGCGAAGACAGCCATACTAGAATGGTAGTGACGCGTTGTCAACGCGGGCGCATTGTGGCAAGGGGCACGGATGACATCAGCATTTCCACTCCCCGAGCGTCAGCCGCATGAGCCGATCACCGCCTTCGTGCAGCGTGCGCTGCGGATCGCGATCGTCTCGCACCGGGTCCAGCCGGGCGAGATGCTCTCCGAACAGGAGATCGCCCGCCGCTTCGAGATCTCCCGCCAGCCGGTGCGCGAGGCCTTCATCAAGCTCGCCGAGGCCGGGCTCGTCCGCGTTCTGCCCCAGCGCGGAACGCAGGTCGCCCGGATCTCGATGAGCGAGGTGAACGATGCCCGCTTCGTCCGCGAGGCGGTGGAGATCGCGATCGCGGCGGAGGCCGCGCGCCGGATCACGCCCGAGGGGCTCGCCGCGCTGGAACGCTGCATCGCCGAGCAGGAAGCGGCGCATGCGCTCGAGGCGTCCGAGCGCGAGGCCGCGCGCGAGCGGTTCTACTTCCTCGACGAGGCGTTCCACGCCGAGCTGGCCCATGTCGCCAACAGGCCCGCCGCCTGGCGGATGCTGGAGAACGTGAAGGCGCAGATGGACCGGGTGCGGTTCCTCGCGGTAGAGCGCTACTCGCGGCTCGCTCTCATCATCGGCCAGCACCGCGCGATCGTCGCGGCGGTGGGCTCCGACGATCCCGAGGCCGCGCGCGCGGCGATGCAGGCGCATCTGTCCGCGATCCTGAGCGAAATGCCGGAACTGCTCGAACGCTACGCCGGCCATTTCGCCGAAGAAGGCTGATCCGGCCGCCTAGAGCGCCGCGCGCCACAGGCGGAACCGGCGCTGGCCGGTGACCTCGGCCGCAAGGCCGCGACCGGCGAAAAGCGCGAGGTTTCTTTCGGCGGCCGAGCGCGAGCAGCCGGCCGCCGCCGCCGCCGCCTCGGCCGAAATCAGCGGCGCCGCGGCCAATGCCGAGAGCAGCCCCGCGACGCTGCGCCCGCTCAGATCCGCGGTGGCGGCCGCGGCCCGGACCTGCCATGCCTCGATCCGGTCGCAGGCCAGCAGCCCGGCCAGACAGGCCTGCTCCACCCCGGCATACCAGGCCGCCAGCCGTTCGCCCGGGGGGCCGCCACACCGGTGCGCCGCGCCGCCGCCCGCCGCGACCGGCAGAAAGGTCAGCCCGCCGCGCGCCTCTTCCGCGCCGATCAGGGCCGCAGCGACGCCGCCTTCGATCATGTCGCCGGGTGCGGACAGGCCAAGCGCGCGCCAGCCGTGATGTGCCAGCGCCGCGCGGGTCAGCGGATGCAGCGCGCAGGCGTCCAGGAGCGCTTCCCACTGGCCGCCGATCATGGTGAATTCGGTCCCCTCCGGCCGTGGCGCCAGATCGCCAAGCGCCTGATTGGCGACCGCGTGGAGACCGAGGAAATCGGCCAGCGCGCCGGGCGTCGGCGGGCGGCCGGCCCGCAGCCTGCGAACGGCCCAGCGGGCGGCGCCCAGGCGGCGGGTGTCCTCTGCGGTGCCGTGCCCGCGCAGCGCCTCGGCCTCGGCCAGAAGGCCGGGTGGCAGCAGATCGCCCGATACCCGCGCCAAGGCTTCCGCCTCGCTCAGCGCAAGCCGTTGTGCCCAGTCGCTTCCGCAGGGGCTGCGGCGCAGCCGTTCGTCCAGCCGCGCGAAGGCCGCAGCCGCCCGTGCGAGCCCGGTGCCCTGCGCGGCCTCGGCCTTTTGCCAGGCCGCGGGGGCGGGCGGGGCCGCGCGTTCCGCCCGCGGTCCCGGCATCGTCCAGGCCTCGTCATCAGGCGGCGGGGGCAGGAACCATGGCGCATCCTCGGCCGAACTGCCGTCATAGGGTGACGGCAGGCTTACCAGTTGATCCTGATCGTCCAGAGTTTCAATCGGATGGCGGCTCATATCCGCAAAATAGATCAAAAACGCGGATTACAGAAGCACTCCATTTGATCGCTAATCATACACGATAATGTTCGATTATCGCGTCTATTGATTTTTGCGCCGTTGGGCACCATCCTCGGGCCATGACGAAGCCGCCAGCCCCTCTACAGGCCCTGCCGCAGACGCTGTCCGAACAGGACGAAAGCGCGCTGACGGATCTTTATGTCCGGGGTACGCCCGAGAATACGTTGCGCGCCTATGAACGCGACCTGCTGTACATCGACGCCTGGAAGGTCGCGCGTTTCGGCCGTGCGCTGGACTGGCCCGAGCGGGAGGCAGTGGCGCTGCGCTTCGTGCTCGACCATGCGGTCGATCTGCGGCAAAGCGCGCTGGACGACCCTGCCCGCCAGGTGGCGGAGAAGCTGATCGCGAGCGGCCTGCGTCGCAGCCTCGCCTGCCCGTCGCCCGCCACGCTGGACCGGCGGATCGCCAGCTGGCGCGCCTTTCACCGGATGCGCAACCTGCCATCACCCTTCGAGGCGCCGCTGATCGCCCAGGCGCGGCGCAAGGCCCGGCGCGCCGCCGCACGGCTGCCGGTGCCGAAATCGGCCCATCCGATCACCCGCCCCGTGCTCGAGGCGATGCTGGATACCTGCGAACCTTCCCCGCGGGGAAGACGCGACTGCGCGATGCTGAGCCTTGGGTTCGCCTCGGGCGGGCGGCGACGGTCCGAGATCGTGGGGCTGATGCGCGCGGACGTCGGGCTGGAGGACTTCGCCGGAAGGGGGCTGATCCGGCTGCGGCTGGTCGAGACCAAGACCACGATGACCGGCCGGACGCCGAAGCTGGTGCTGAAGGGCCGCGCGGCGCGGGCGCTGGCGGAATGGATCGAGACGGCGCGGATCGAGGACGGGCCGCTCTTTCGCGCGATCAGCAAGTCGGGCCGGGTGCTGGGGCGAAAGCTGTCGGGGGATGCGGTCTACCAGATCGTCAAGCGGCGGCTGGCGCTTGCGGGATTACCGGCCGATTATGCCTCGCCCCATGGCTTGCGGTCGGGGTTCCTCACGCAGGCGGCGCTGGATGGTGCGCCGCTGCAGGCGGCGATGCGGCTGAGCCTGCACAAGTCGATGGCGCAGGCGCAACGCTATTACGACGATATCGAGATCGCCGAGAACCCCGCCGCCGATCTTTTGGGGTGAGGCGCGGTCCGGGCTTGCCCGGCAAACGCTCCGGTGGAGCGTTTGAGCGCCGAACGGGCGGAGCCCAAATGCGCGGTCCGGTGGCTGCCGCAGGTGCTCGCGGCTGCACCTGTCTCTGCGGTCGGCGAACCTTCCCCGTGGGGAAGGTTTCGGGGGCTCGAATCCTTCGGCACAAGACCCGGAGATCTGGCCAGACCATGAACAAGATTCAGGCTCTGACCCGGCGGCTAGAGCCTGAATCATGTCTTTCCCCGCGGGGAAGGTCAGTCAAGCTGGTCCAGCATCTGCTGCACCGCCTGTTCAAGACGCTGCCGGTCGATCGAGGTGAAATCGCGATCAAGCCGCACCTCCAGCCGGCCGTCGGCCACGGTGCATTTTGCCCGCCCGTCGCGCAGCGCGAGCTGATAGCTTGTCCTTGCGCGGGCCATCGGCGCCGCGGGCGGCGCGGTGCGGGGCGCGACGGCCTCGGCCGCGTCCTCGGTGCCGGCAATGCGGCGCAAGACACCGAGTTCGTCCGATTCCGAGCGGTTCTCCCAGCCTTCAAGCTCGGCCCGGATCCGCTTGGCCAGTTCGGGCGCGACCTCCAGCCGGTTTGCCAGATGCAGCCCCAGCGCGCGCGGGATGGCGGGGGCGAAGCGCAGGCTTGGCCCGATCCGGTCGAGCAGCCTGATGAAGGCGCGGATATAGCTGCGCTTCTGGTAGCCGGCGGATCTGAACAGGATCGCCACGGTCTTCTCGGGGTCGGTCTCGGCCGTCTGAGGGTCGGCGGCATAGTCGAGCGCAAGCTGCGCCATCTCCGCAAACGAGATGTCCTTGCGCACGAGGTTCTCGTCCACCATCTGGCGGTAGAGCGCCTCCAGCTCGGCCCCGGGCTGGGCGATGGCGGCCGGGATCGTGCCCCAGCGTTCGACATCGCCGGTCTCTTCCAGAAGCGCCCGATAGGCGGCCAGCCGGCGGTAGCCCTGGATCAGTTCAAATCGTTCATCGGCGCGGGCCTCCAGCCGGATCGGGTTGGACAGCCCGAGACTGCGGATCGATTCGATCAGCTCGGCCAGCTCGGGATCGGGCCCGCGGGCGCGGTCGCGGGTCAGCTTGAAGGTCGCGACCTGATCGAGCGGCGCCAGCGCGATCACCAGCCCCAGCTTCTTCAGCCGGACATGTTCATGCGCCAGCGCGTCGTTCTCGGCACGGATCCGGGCCTCGACATCCTGGCGCTCGCGGGCGGACTGCGCGGCCTCGGTTATGGCCGTGGCCATCGGCCCGCGACGGGCGGTCTTCCCCGCGGGGAAGGTTTCGGCCGGACCGTCGGCCGGGGCGCCGGGGGCCTCGGCGCCCGTGTCGGGCATCTCGATCTCGAACATGCGGCGCTTGCGGCTCATGGCGCGTCTCCTCAGATCCTATCCCAGGCGGCGACGACGCCGGCCCTGAATTCGTCATAGGCCCGGTCGAAGCTGGCGCGCGCACGGCGCCATGTCTCGCGGGTCATCTCGCGGTAGTCGATCTCGTAGACCGAGCTGAGAAAGCGGCCGGATTGCTCGACCGCCCGGGTCATCTCGATCGGATGTTCGGCCACATGATCGCCAAAGACCTTGCGAAAGGCTTGAAACATCGCGCGGTGCAGGTCGTTGCCCGGCTCATACCGCGTCATCAGGAAGCGGATGTCGGTAAAGGCCTTGGGCAGTTCCATCTTCCCCGCGGGGAAGGTCCCGTCGAAGCCGTGGGCCAGATCACCAAGCGCCTCGGCAAGCTGGCCGATGAAGGAGGTGGTGCTGTCGTATTCCCAGTAGCCGGGTCCCGACGGGATATAGAGCATGTCGGCGGCGAAGACCGCGTTCATCGACTGGTAGCCGATGGCGGGGGGGCAGTCGAACAGGATCAGGTCGTAATCGTCGTCGGCCAGCCCGTCGAGGTAGCGCGACACGGCGGCGAAGAACGACCATTCGGGGTTGAGGTGGCGGTACTGGGCGGAGGCGAATTCGACGAAGGCAGCATTGGCGCAGGAGGGGATGATGTCGATCGTCGACCAGGCGGTCGGCTTGATGAAGTCGTGATGGCGCAGCTCACCAAGGCCGAGGTCGCGGATCGCGGCGGGCAGCTTGCGCTGGGGCAGGGCGGTGCCACTGGCCGCGCCGGTGGCGGCGGCATTCATCCGGTCGGTCTCGCGGATCAGGTCGCGGGCCATGATGCCCCAGACGGTGTAATCCTCGGCCACGTCCGTCAGGCCCATCGAATGCGACAGCGTCGCCTGAGGGTCGAAATCGACGACCAGCACCCGGTAGCCATCAAGCGCCGCAGCATGGGCGAGGTGCAGCGCCACGGTCGACTTGCCGGCGCCGCCCTTGAAGTTGGCGACCGCGGCGCGGAAGGCGCGCTTGCCGGCCGGGCGCGGCGGCATCAGCGACTTGCGGTTGATCTTCATCCGCCGGCGCAGTTCGTTGATCTCGTCGAGCGAGAACCAGCGCTGGCGGCCGTCGGGCTCCACCTCGCCGCCGGGAAGGGCGGGGTCGGCGGCCAGACGGCCGCGGAAGGTGGACTGGTTGATGCGGAAGATCAGTTCCGACACCTCCCACGAGGAAAAGCGCCGCAGGGTCTTGCGGTTCTCGGGGCTGAAGGTCTGCTGCCGGATCCAGCCCTGCATCTTCAGCGATTGCGCCTGAAGGCGCGCCAGATCCTCATGCGTATACATCGCCA
>JASBUM010000294.1 GCA_030147905.1 Acidimangrovimonas sp. | reverse complement strand
CCCCTTCGTCGATCTGATCACCGATGCGGCCTGGGGCCATGTCTGGTCCGGCGACGCAATCAGCCCGCGCGAACGTTCCATGGTGACGCTCGCGCTTTTGGCCGGGCTCGGCAATTGGGAGGAATTCGCCCTTCATCTGCGTGCCACAGCCAATACCGGCGCCACGGCCGAAGATATCCGCGAGGTGCTTTTGCATGTCGCCATCTATGCAGGCGTGCCGCGCGCCAATCATGCCTTCAAACTGGCGCGCGAGATCCTCGCGGAAAGGACCGAAGATGACTGAGCATTCCCGACCGGCGCCGCTTTTGGCGCGCGACCGCGGCTGGCATCCGCCGGCCTATGCGCCGGGCTACAAGACCTCGGTCACCCGCGCGCCGCGGCGGGCGCTTATCGCGCTGCCCTCGACCCTGGCTGAGGAAACCGGCCCGGTCTTCGGCCATGACCTGATCGGCCCGCGCGACAATGATCTAATCGTCAATTTCACCGGCGAACCGGCGATCGGCGAACGGATCATCGTCCACGGCCGCATCCTCGACGAAAACGCCCGCCCCGTCCCCGGCGCGCTGATCGAGATTTGGCAGGCCAATGCCGGCGGCCGCTATCGCCACAAGAAAGACGGCTATCTTGCGCCGCTCGACCCCAATTTCGGCGGCTGCGGCCGCACGCTTAGCGATGCCGAAGGGCGCTATGAATTCCTGACAGTGCGCCCCGGCGCCTATCCCTGGCCCAATGGCGTCAACGATTGGCGGCCGATGCATATCCATTTCTCGATCTTCGGCCAGGGCTTCGGCCAGCGCCTCATCACCCAGATGTATTTCGAGGGCGATCCGCTGATCGCGCGCTGCCCGATCGTCAACACGATCCCGAGCCAGGAGGCGATCGACGCGCTGGTCGCGCCACTGGATATGACGATGGCGATCCCGATGGATTGCCTGGCCTATAAGTTCGACATCGTGCTGCGCGGCCGCCGCCAGACCTTTTTCGAGAACCGCAAGGAGGGGCTGTGATGGTGCAAAAGCTCGATCATCTGCGCGAGACGCCGTCGCAGACCGCGGGGCCCTATGTTCATATCGGGCTCACGCCCAATGCCTTGGGCATTCATGGGGTCTACGCCGAAGATCTCGGTGCGCGACCGATCCGCGAGGGCGCACGCGGCACGCCGATCACCATCACCGGCCAGATCCGCGACGGCGCCGGGATGATCTTGCGCGATGCGCTGATCGAAAGCTGGCAGGCCGATGCCGCCGGGCGCTATCCGGGCCAGGAGGGCGCCGATCCGGCGCTTGCCGGCTGGGCGCGGATCATCGCCGATTTCGATAGCGGCGACTGGCGCCTCGAGACGATCAAACCGGGCCCGGTCCACCTGCCGCAAGGGGGCGTGATGGCGCCTCATATCGCGCTGTGGATCGTCGCCCGCGGGATCAATACCGGCCTGCAGACCCGGATCTGTTTCGCCGATGAGGAAGCGGCCAATGCCGCCTGCCCGGTGCTCGCGCGGATCGAGCACAAGGCGCGGATCCCGACGCTACTGGCCAAGCCCGCCGGGGCCGGGCAATATCGCTTCGACATCATCTTGCAGGGGGAAGACGAGACCGTCTTCTTCGATATCTGACATGGCCGATTTCCTGTTGATCCACGGCGCCTGGCACGGGGCCTGGTGCTGGCGCGACCTGCTGCCGCTGTTGCGCGATGCCGGGTACGAGGCCCGCGCGATCGACCTGCCCGGCCATGGCGCCGATCCGACGCCCGCGGGCGAGGTCACGCTGGCCGATTACGGCAGGGCCGTGGCCGAAGCGCTCGACCCGGCGCGGCGGACGATCCTCGTCGGTCATTCGATGGGCGGCTATCCGATCACCGCCGCGGCCGAACTGGTGCCCGAGCGGATCGCCAAGCTGGTCTATCTCTGCGCCTATGTGCCGGCGCCGGGGATGAACATGCTCGACCATCGCGCGGCGGCACCGCGCCTAATGCTGGCCGACGCGGTGATCATGGCGCCTGACCGGCGCAGCAGTACCGTGGATCCGACCAAACTGGCCGAGAAATTCTACCACGATTGCCCCGCAGGCACGGTCGAATATGCCGCCGTGCATCTGTGCCCGCAGCCGGCCGCGCCGCAAAAAGAGACCGTCGAGCTCAGCGCGCGCTCGGGGACGCTCGAACGTCATTACATCCGCTGCCGCGACGATCGCGCCATCGACCCGGCCTATCAGGTCACGATGACCCGCGATTGGCCGCCCGCATGCGTCCATGAACTGGCGACCGCGCATTCGCCCTTCTTCGCCGATCCGGCCGCCCTGGCCCGAACACTCGACAAGATCGCCCGACAGGTATGACCGCACCCATGACCGACCCGACCGCCAAACCCTGCATCATCTGCGTCGCCATCACCGGATCGGTGCCGCGCAAGGCCGACAATCCGGCAGTGCCGATCACCGTCGGCGAGCAGATCGAAAGCACTCATGCCGCCTTCGAGGCCGGCGCCGCGATCGCCCATTGCCATGTGCGCAACGACGACGAGACGCCGACCTCGGACCCCGAGAGATTCGCCGCCCTCAAGGAAGGGATCGAGAAACATTGCCCCGGCATGATCGTGCAGCTTTCCACCGGTGGACGTTCGGGCGCGGGACGGGCGCGGGGCGGCATGCTGCCCCTGCGCCCCGATATGGCCTCGCTTTCGGTCGGCTCGAACAATTTCCCCACCCGCGTCTATGAAAACCCGCCGGATCTGGTCGATTGGCTGGCCGCGGAGATGATCGCCCATGACGTCAAGCCCGAGATCGAGGCCTTCGACCTCAGCCATGTCTTCCAGGCGGTGAAGATGGCCGGCGACGGGCGGCTGAAGGCGCCGCTTTACGTGCAATTCGTGATGGGCGTGAAGAATGCGATGCCGGTCGACCGCGCGGTCTTCGATTTCTATATCGAGACGCTCGCCCGCCTCGCCCCCGACGCGCAATGGTGCGGCGCCGGGATCGGCGCGGGGCAGGTCGTGGTCAATGAATGGGCGATCGCGGCGGGCGGCCATACCCGCACCGGGCTGGAGGACAACGTGCGCCTCGACCGTGGCACCTTGGCGCCCTCGAACGCGGCCCTGGTCGCGCGCGCGGTCGAGCTTTGCACGAAATACGGCCGCCCGGTCGCGACCCCGGCCCAGGCCCGCGCCATCCTTGGCCTCAGGCCCGCCTGATGCCGGCCTCGCCCCTCGATTCGGCCCTCTACCGCCAGTTGTTCGGCGATGACGAGATCGCCCGGTTGTTCAGCGACAGCGCCGAGATTCGCGCGATGCTGCTGGTGGAAGGGGCGCTGGCCCAGGCCCAGGGCGCGGCGGGGCTGATCCCGGCCGAAAGCGCAGCCTTCATCCACCGCGCGGCGCTGGAGGTGCAGATCGACCCGGCCGCTCTGGCGGTGGAAACCGGCGCCAATGCGGTGCCGGTGCCGGCGCTGGTCGCCGCCTTCCGGGCCGCGGTCGAGGCGCCCGAACACGCGCAATTCATCCATTGGGGCGCCACCAGCCAGGACATCATCGACACCGCGCTGATCTTGCGCCTGCGTCAGGTGCTGGCGATCTATGACGCCCGCCTCGACCGGCTGATCGCGGCGCTTGGCGTCTTGGCCGAAACCCATGCCGAGCTGCCGTTGGCGGCACGCACCTACGGTCAATATGCCACGCCCACGAGCTTCGGCGCATTGGTGGCCGATTGGGGCTGGCCGCTTGTGCGCCACCGCGACCGGCTGGCCGAGTTGCGGCCCCGGCTGCTGCAGGTTTCTCTG
>JASBUM010000530.1 GCA_030147905.1 Acidimangrovimonas sp. | reverse complement strand
GACGGAGAGCTGGACGAGCCCGTCGAGGATCCGCAGCGCCTCGTTATGGGTGACGTGCTTCTGCGCCTGCGCCGAAAGGATGTATGGCAGCAGGAGATGGATCGTGGCATCGGACATTGGATGGCCTCAAAAGGTCAGCGTGACGGATTTGGGCGCGCCCTGCCCCACGAGGGCGGAGAGATGGAAGATGCGGATGTCGAGCGTGTCTCCGGGGCCGAGGAACCCGCCCCAATCGGCGCTCTGCTGGGCGGCGGTGTAGACCGCGCTGGTGGTGGTCGCGCTCAGCACCCGCTTCACTGTCGCGCCGTCGAGGATTTCGACCTCGTAGGCTTCCAGTTCCTCGGCCAGCGGCACCTCGAGCCCGCCCCAGCTGTCCGCCGCGAGTGCGCGCGACCGGCGCGTCCAGCGGATGGTCAGATCGCCGGGCGTGCGGGGCCTGCGCCACGGCTGCTCGACATGGGTGATCGAGAACGGGCGAAGCCCCACACCGTCGGGCGTGAAGGCCTTTGCCACATAGGTCTCGTCGCTGACCGGGCGGCTCGCGGGGCCGATGCGCCAGTTCCACGGAATGCCGAGATCGGCCTCGGCGATCGGCAGGGACGCCAGCGCGGTGTCCAGCACCACGACCCGCGCGCCAGCAGGCACCGGATTGCCCATGGCCCCCTCGGTGCCGCGCTGGCCGCGCAGGAGCCTCGTCAGGCGATACCGACCGGGCGCGAGCAGCTCGGCCGCGCCCGCCTGCACGATCTCCCAGACACCGCGCGCGCTCTCGACGGCCAGCGCGTTGGCTCCGCCGAAGAGGGTCAAGTCGGTGACGCTTTCCAGCGTGCCCGTCATCAGATCGACGACCAGCACGTTGCCGAGGTCGAAGCGTGAGGTGGGCCCGGCGTAGAGGTCCGCGGCCAGCGTGCCGATCCGGGCGCGTGTGCCAAATGTGATCAGCAAGTCGAAACCATCCGTCGAGGGGCTGCGGTAGACCGCGATCTCACCGGGCCAGGGAACGGCGTGCGCGGCGACCATCGGCCGATGCGCGGGCTGGTCCTCGGTCAGCTGCGGCAGGTCCATCAGCACCGCGTCCGGCGCACCGAAGACGACCGCCTGCGACAGCGCCGAGGGTCGTGGTGCACCGGGCGGCAAGTCGTAGGCGTCCCGATCCTGGCTGACGGCCTCGACGCCGCGCGCGTCGGCGTCTGCAATCGAGATGAGCCGCAGCGGGATGGCCCGGCCGTCATGAGCGAGCGTTACCACATCAGCGGGGTCGAGCGCGAGCCGCGAGGGTGGCAGGCGAAACGCCGCGCTCTCGCGGCCGGTCCAGGCCTCCATCAGCGCGCGGCGGCAGCGGCGCTCGGCCTCTTCTGGCGGTACCGCCATGGGGAAGCTCTCGGATGCGATACGCGTCGTATCGACGGTGATCCGCCGGGCCTCGACCTGCGCCGCCTCGTAATCCTCGTCAGCGCGGGCCACCTGCCATTTCAGCGCCTGCGGCAGCTCTGTTTCCTGGCCGCGCGTCAGTTCCAGAACGTCGCCCTCGCGGGGGGCGACCAGATCGTCTGGCGAGACGGTTGCGACAGCTGCGCGCCCGCGCATGACGAACCGGATCACGCCCTCGGTTTCGACGGCGTCGAAGCCGAAGTGCCGCGCCAGCGTGGTGATCGAGGCACGCGGACTTTCCAAGGCGCCGATCGCATAACCCTCGACCGCGCACCAGAGGCCGGTGACGTCTATGCGATCCTCCGGCAATCCGGCGCGTAGACAGAGATGGCGCACGAGCACGGCAAGCGACACCGCGCCAAGCCGCCCGGTCAGCCAATGGCCGAGCCGCCAGTTGGGGCCGTCGGTCCAGACATCGGTCAGTTCGGGAAAGAACGGGTACGGCCGCGCGTCCCAGGTCCAGGCTGCGCATTCCGGCACGTCGACCATCCTGCCGCCGTAGACCGGGGACAGCGGGTTGTTCGTGGTGTCGTTCCAGAACAGGTAGGTCGCCTCAAGATAGGCGCGCTGGATCGTGTCGTCGCGCCAGCCCCGCGAGAAATGCGGCGTGAAACTCTCCGACGATTTTGGGTCGAAGAAGACGTTGGGCTGATTGGTGCCGCGGTCGATGGCCGGGCAGCCGAGTTCGGTGAAGCGGATGGGTTTGGACTGCGGCACCCATGCTGTCGGCGTGCCGCTCTCCACCCCGCCGGGCCGGTCGTAATGCGGGTTCGACCACCAGCTGCGCAGATCCTTGTAGCGGAAGACCCACGGCTTGGCCGCAGCACCGTCGGTGATCGGCGTGCGGATCTGTGCTGACCGGTCGACCGCTGATGCGTAAAACCAGTCGAAGCCTTCGCGGCCCGCGATGTTCGCCTGCAGATAGGCCCGGTCGTAGATCGCGGGCCAGCCTTCGGCCGCGTCGGCATGCCCGAACCCGTCCCGCCAGTCTGAGAGCGGCATGTAATTGTCGATGCCGACAAAATCGATGTTGGCGTCCGACCAGAGCGGGTCGAGGTGGAAATAGACGTCGCCGCTGCCGCCGCCCGGGTGGTGGCCGAAATACTCGGACCAGTCGGCCGCATAGCCGATCTCCGTGCCCGTCCCGAGAATGGTGTGCACATCGGCCGCGAGCGCCTTGAACGCGGTGACGGCGGGATAGGTGCTGGCGTTCGAGCGGATGGTGCTCAGGCCGCGCATCTCCGAGCCGATCAGGAAGGCATCGACCCCGCCTGCCACCGCGCAGAGATGCGCGTAGTGCAGCATCATCCGGCGCAGGCCCCAATCCCCGGGCGAGCCGGTCCAGGCGACGGTATCGCCCGAGATCGCGAAGTCGGAAGGGTTGGCGCTGCCGAAGAACGCCGCGACCTGGCCGGCGGCAGTAGCCGTCTTGTCCACGCTCCCGGCATAGCCTGCCGCGGGCGAACAGGTGATCCGGCCGCGCCAGGGGAACGTGGGCTGGCCCATCTCGGCGGCGTTGTCGGAATACGGGTTCGGCAGCGCGTTGCCGGGCGGCACGTCCATCAGGATGAACGGATAGAAGGTGACGCGCAGCCCGCGGGCCTTCATCTCCTGGATCGCCTGCACCACGGCGAAGTCGGACGGTGTACCGCCATAGACCGGGCGGTCCTGGTCGTCGCGGCTGACCAGGAAGGCATTGGCGCGGCTGACGCCATTCACCGACCAGCTGGCAGGCGTGGTCGACTTGGCCGAGACCTCGACGCCGGGCCGCACCTTGCACGATCCCGCGCGCAGGTCGTCGCCGAACCAGGCGACCACGAGGCTGACGCTCTCGATCGCCGGGGCCATCGCTTGCAGGCTGTCCAGCGCTTCGACCATGTCGGTGGATTCGGCCAGCTCGTTCAGGTTCTCGGG
>JASBUM010000519.1 GCA_030147905.1 Acidimangrovimonas sp. | reverse complement strand
GACGCACAGGGCATCCTCTACGGCGCGGGCATGGCCGCCTTCGCGGTGCTGCTCCTCACCCATCTCGGGCTCGTCACCGGCCAGACGGCCGGCCTCGCGGTGCTGATCGCCTATGTCACCGGCTGGCATTTCGGGCCGGTCTTCTTCGTCATCAACCTGCCCTTCTTCTGGCTCGGCTACCGGCGGATGGGGCTGCGCTTCACGCTCAAGACGCTGGCCGCCGTGGGGCTGCTGTCGGCGATCTCGCTCGCACTGCCCGGCGTCGTCCATCTCGGCGCGATCAATCCCGCCGTCGGGGCGCTTCTGTTCGGCGCGATCTCGGGTTCGGCGCTGCTGGCACTGTTTCGCCACGGTGCCTCGCTGGGCGGGGTCGGCATCCTCGCCTATTACCTGCAGGAGCGCACGGGCTTTCGCGCGGGCTTTACCCAGCTGATCTTCGATCTGTGCCTCTTCGCCACCGCCTTTGCCGTGCTGCCGCCCGGACGCGTGGCCTATTCGGCGCTGGGCGCGCTGACGGTCAACCTGGTGATCGCCGTCAACCACCGCCGCGACCGCTACATCGCCACCTGACACCACCGCCGCGCGGGGCCTGCCCGGGGCGGGTGGCGCGCATACCCTGCCGGGGGGCGATCGTCCATCCATCGCCCGCAGGGAACCGCGGGCTCTGGCCAAGGGCGTCATTTGCGTATATCGCGGCGGCTCAGCAAAAGGGACACGGGATTCATGGAGCTTCGCAACATCGCGATCATCGCACATGTCGACCACGGCAAGACGACGCTGGTCGACGAACTGCTTCGCCAGTCGGGCGCCTTCCGCGAAAACCAGGCGGTGGCCGAGCGCGCCATGGATTCCAACGACATCGAGCGCGAGCGCGGCATCACCATCCTTGCCAAGGCGACCTCGGTCGAATGGCACGGACACCGGATCAACATCGTCGACACGCCCGGCCATGCCGATTTCGGCGGCGAGGTCGAACGGATTCTCAGCATGGTCGACGGCGTGGTGCTGCTGGTCGACGCGGCCGAGGGACCGATGCCGCAGACCAAATTCGTCACCGCGAAGGCACTTGCCCTGGGCCTGCGCCCGATCGTGGTCCTGAACAAGGTCGACAAGCCCGACGCCGAGCCGGACCGGGCGCTCGACGAGGTGTTCGATCTCTTCGCCAATCTCGGCGCCGACGACGCGCAGCTCGACTTTCCGCATCTCTATGCCTCGGGCCGCGCGGGCTGGGCCGACGTCGATCTCGACGGGCCGCGCAAGGATCTCACGTCCCTGTTCGAGCTGATCCTGCGCCACGTCCCCGCCCCGGCGCAGATCGCCCGGCGCGAGGCCCCCTTCAGCATGCTTGCCACGACCCTGTCGGCCGATCCCTTCATCGGCCGCATCCTGACGGGGCGGGTCGAGTCCGGGCGCCTGCGCGCGGGCGAGACGATCAAGGCGCTCAGCCGCAAGGGCGAGCGGATCGAACAGTTCCGCGTCTCCAAGATCCTGGCCTTCCGCGGACTTGGCCAGCAGGCGATCGAGGTCGCCGAAGCCGGCGATATCGTCACCCTCGCGGGCATGAGCAAAGCGACCGTCGCCGACACGCTCTGCGCGCCCGAGGTCGAGACGGCGATCCCGGCTCAGCCCATCGACCCGCCCACGATCACCGTCACCTTCGGCATCAACGACTCGCCCCTCGCCGGACGCGACGGATCCAAGGTGCAAAGCCGGGTGATCCGCGAGCGGCTGATGAAGGAAGCCGAGATGAATGTGGCGATCAAGGTCGCCGACACGCCGTCGGGCGATGCGTTCGAAGTGTCCGGGCGCGGCGAGCTGCAGATGGGCGTGCTGATCGAGAACATGCGCCGCGAGGGCTTCGAGCTGTCGATCTCGCGGCCGCGGGTGATCCTGCGCGAGAAGGACGGCCAGCGGCTCGAGCCGATCGAGGAGGTCACCATCGACGTCGACGACGAATTCACCGGCACCGTCATCGACAAGCTGACCGGCGCGCGCAAGGGCGAGCTGGCGGAGATGAAGCCCGCGGGCACCGGCAAGACCCGGATCGTCGCGCATGTGCCGTCGCGGGGGCTGATCGGCTATCACGGCGAGTTTCTCACCGACACCCGCGGCTCGGGCGTGCTGAACCGCATCTTCCACGACTGGGCGCCCTACAAGGGCGCGATCCAGGGCCGGCGCGTGGGCGTCCTGATCTCGATGGAGAATGGCACCTCGGTGGCCTATGCGCTGTGGAACCTCGAGGAGCGGGGCAGGCTGTTCATCGGCCCGCAGGAACCGGTCTACGAGGGAATGATCATCGGCGAGCACAGCCGGGACAACGATCTCGAGGTCAATCCGCTCAAGGGCAAGAAGCTGACCAACATCCGTGCCTCGGGCACGGACGAGGCCGTGCGGCTGACCCCGCCGGTGCGGATGAGCCTGGAGGCCGCGATCGCCTATATCGACGATGACGAACTGGTCGAGGTGACCCCCGGCGCGATCCGCCTGCGCAAGCGTTTCCTCGACCCCCACGAGCGCAAGCGTCAGGCCCGCGCCGCCGGCTGACGGATCGCGCGGCCGGAGGCGCGGGAAGGGTGGGCAGGCCGGCGCCCGGCCCGCGGGGTCGCCGCGGGCGGGGGGGCGGGCCCCCCCCCGGCCCCCCGCGGGGGGCCCCCCCCCCCCGGGTGTTTGACGAGACTGTCGGGGT
>JASBUM010000502.1 GCA_030147905.1 Acidimangrovimonas sp. | reverse complement strand
GCGCATCGACCGGGCCGGAGGGCAGCCGGGGCGCCGCCGCCGATCCGGCAGAATCCCTGTGTGCGGACATCGGGTCCGCCGGATCGCTGCGCCGCTCTTGCGCTGTGGATGGTTCGGCGGGGGTCGGGTTCAGGGACATCGGCGCTCACCTCCTCGATCGCGGCTGACGGAGCCTAGCAGCCGCGGCGGCGCTGCAAAAGCCCCGCTCGCGTCATGCGCACCAGCTCGCGCATCGCCTTATCTTCCGGGAAAAATACCGTCGGGGGGCTCGGGGGGCGGAAGGCCCCCCGCGGGGCCTGCGCGGGCCTGCGCGCGGGGGCGGAAGGCGCCCCGCAGGATCGGGTGCCGCAGGCATCTCTCGCCCCAAGTGACCGGCGCCGCCGAACGGCGTGGCGAAGTTGCGCCCGCCGGATCCGCCCCGGATCCGCGCCGAAACCGCGCGGGATCCGCCCCGAATCCGCGACCCCGATATTCGGCCAGGCGCCGCGCGGCTCATGCGTCGCCGCAACGCGCGCTACCCGTCTCGTCCCGGCTCGTCCGGATTACTCGAGAACAATGCGATCTTGTTGCCCTGAGGGTCGCGAAGATAGCCGACATAGAAGCGAGGCCCGTAGGAGGCACGAAAGCCCGGCTGGCCCTCGTCGGAGCCGCCTGCCAGAAGCGCTGCGGCGTGAAGGTCGCGAACCTGCCCTTGGCTGCGCGCCTCGAACGCGACCATGGAGCCGTTGCCAGCCGAAGCCGGTCGTTTGTCGAAGGTCGGTTTGACATAGAAGTCGGGCGGAACGGCCGATCGGCCCGGTTCCACAGGCAGCGCATAGCTCAGGCCCGCGGGACCCTCTTCCAGCGCGTAGCCAAGGGCGGGCAGGAAAGCGGAATAAAACCGCTTCGCGCGCGCGATGTCGTCCGCGCCGACCGTGACGTAGGCAATCATGCTTCGCGCCTTTTCCGGCAGTTCGGGTATTCAAACGAAATTACCGCATCGCCGCAAGTCAGCCCGGGGTTCGGTTCGATGAACGCTCGATGTACGGCTGTCTGCCGATCCGCCAAGCCGACATGGGTGCCATTGCCGCCCCCGGTGCCATTGCAAGGCAAGTTCGGATCGGCCGCGCGGGCGACGTTCGGCTGCGGCCGCGGCGAAGATTTCTTCGCAAGATCCGCGCGGGTGGCCTGTCGTCGCAGGACGATCTTCGGCGCCGGATTCGCCCCCGCACTGCCAAGGCGCCCTGCGAGGGGGCCGGGCCGCTCAATCGGTGCCGCGATAGGGCTCGACATATTGCAGCGCCATGTCCCAGGGGAAGAAGATCCAGGTGTCCTGGCTGACCTCGGTGATGAAGGTATCGACCATCGGTCGTCCCGAGGGCTTGGCATAGACCGTGGCGAAATGCGCCCGTGGATATTGGGCCCGCACCAGCTCCAGCGTCTTGCCGGTATCGACCAGGTCGTCGATCACCAGCACGCCCTCGCCGTCGCCCATCACGGCGGCCTGCGGCGCCTTGATGACACGCGGCGGCGTCTGCGCCTGATGGTTGTAGGATTTGACCGAGATCGTATCGACGGTGCGGATGTCAAGCTCGCGCGCGACGATCATCGCCGGCGCCATGCCCCCGCGGGTGACAGCGACGACGGCGCGCCAGGCGCCCTCGTCCGGGCCATGTCCGTCAAGCCGCCAGGCCAGGGCGCGGGCGTCCCGGTGCAACTGGTCCCAGGAAACGTGAAAGCCCTTTTCGTGCGGCAGGCGGTCGGTCATACCTTACTCCTCAGGCAGCGGTGCGCAGCGCGATCAGGCCCAGGACCGCGGCCGAGGCACGGTCGATCCAGGCCTTGGCCCGCAGATAGGCGGCGCGCATCGGCGCGGTGGTCAGTATCAGCACGGCGCCGGTGTACCAGATCAGCTCCAGCGTGAAGTGATCGGCCAACAGCGCCAGGGCGGCCGCACCATGCGGCATCACCGGAAAGACAGTCGAGAAGATCGCGGCGATGAAGAACACCGCCTTGGGATTCGACAGATTGACGAGAAAGCCCAGCCGAAAGCTGCGCCCGCCCATCGCCGCCGACGGCGCCACCGGCGCCCCGGCGCCGCGCCACAACCCCACCGCCAACCACGCCAGATAGGCCGCGCCACCCAGCTTCAGCGCCGCATAGGCCCAGGGCACCAGCGCGAAAAGCGCATGAAGCCCCAGCAGTGCCGCGCCGACCCAAAGCATGCTCGCGCTTGCCAGCCCCACGGCACAGGCAAGCCCCGCCGCCCGCCCTCGCGCCAGCGCCGTGCGCAGCAGCGCCAGAAACGCCGGCCCCGGCACCATCAGCGCGCCGAGGATCGCGATATTGAAGGCAAGCAGGCTGGCCAGGCTCATGGCTGTTACGGCGCCTCCCGCCCCGGCTGGGCCACCACGGTGGCGATATCGGGCGCATCCACCGCCTTCATCCCCACCACGTGGTAGCCGGCATCGACGTGATGGATCTCGCCGGTGACCGCGCTGCCCAGATCCGACAGCAGGTAGAGGGCGGACTTGCCGACCTCGTCCTGGCTCACGGTGCGGCGCAGCGGCGCGTTCAGCTCGTTCCACTTCATGATATAGCGGAAATCGCCGATGCCGCTGGCCGCAAGGGTCTTGATCGTGCCGGCCGAGATCGCGTTGACGCGGATCCCGTCGCGGCCCAGATCCTCGGCCAGATAGCGCACGCTGGCCTCGAGCGCGGCCTTGGCCACGCCCATGACATTGTAATGCGGCATTACCTTCTCGGCACCGTAATAGGTCAGCGTCAGCAGGCTGCCGCCCGACTTCATCAATGCCGCCGCGCGCCGGCATACGGCGGTGAAGGAAAAGACCGAGATATCCATCGTCATGCGGAAGTTCTCGGGCGAGGTATCGACATAGCGGCCCCGCAACTCTCCCTTGTCGGAAAATCCGATCGCATGGACGACGAAATCGAGCCCGCCCCAATCCGCCTCGATCGCGGCGAACAGCCGGTCGAGCGAGGCGCCGTCGGCGACGTCGCATTCATGCAGCCGAGTCACCCCCAGCGACTCGGCAAGGGGCGCCACACGCTTGCGAAACGCCTCGCCCTGATAGGAGAAGGCCAGTTCGGCCCCCTGTTCCGCGCAGGCCTTCGCAATTCCCCAGGCAATCGACTTGTCATTGGCCAAGCCCATGATCAGGCCGCGTTTGCCTTCCATCAATCCCGCAGACATGCGCTCTCCTTAGGCCACCCTCGGTTGCCCATCCTCTAGGCGATGATGCACCGGCCATCAAGGCCATGTGAGATCCGGGGTGAGATCCGCGCAGCCGGCGTGACCTTCGCGTGCTGCCGCGCGTGCTGCCGCGCGCGCCGTGGCGTGCGTTCGGGGGCATGCGTGCCGGTGCGCCGCCCACGGGTGCGCCGCCGGCATGGGCGTCGGCGGGCGCCCGCCCAATTCCGCTTTGCGCCGTGCGTGGTTTCGCGTCACGATAGCATTGTCCTTTTTGGGGGGTTGCGCGGCAGCGGTCTATCCCGCAGTGAACGACCAGTCCGGTCATGTGACCGAATGTTGGGGAACCGGAGTATGAGCGACCGCAGCGGCATTTTCGCCGGCGATGACCCATTTGAGCTTGCCAGGTCCTGGCTGGCCGAGGCGGAGACGCGCGAGACCAACGACGCCAACGCGATCGCTCTCGCGACCGTGGACGCCGAGGGGTTGCCGGATGTGCGCATGGTCCTGCTGAAGGAGATCGAGCCCGACGGCTTCGTCTTCTACACCAATTACGACAGTGCGAAGGGAAGGGAACTCGTGGCCGCGCCGCGGGCGGCTTTCGTGATGCACTGGAAAAGCCTGCGTCGGCAGATCCGCGTGCGCGGCCCGGTCGAAAGGGTTGAAGACGCGCGGGCCGATGCCTATTTCGCGTCGCGTTCGCTCAGGAGCCGGCTCGGCGCCTGGGCCTCGCATCAATCGGCCCCGCTGGAGTCGCGCGCGACGCTTCTTGCCGAGGTTGCGCGCCAGACGGCGCGGTTTGGCACCAATCCGCCAAGGCCGCCGTTCTGGGGTGGATATCGCATTCGTCCGCTCGAGATGGAGTTCTGGGCCGACGGCGCCTTTCGCTTGCACGATCGCTTTCGCTGGCGGCGCGAAACGCTCGGGAAACCATGGGAAACATGCCGGCTCAGCCCGTGAAATTCACGCTTCGTGAAATGCGTGGCCAGAAACATTCCGGCTTTTTGGACTTGAAATCAGTTGCGTGTTCGCCACAACTCGGGCGCGTGACGACTTCGTTTGGGGATGCAGAAGTACGATGATCGCAGAGAGCAGCACCGTGCGCCGATTGCACGGTCGCGTCAAATGGTTCGACGCCGGAAAGGGTTTCGGCTTCATCGTGGCCGATGAGGGCGGGGGCGATATCCTGTTGCACGCCAACGTCTTGCGCAATTTCGGCCAGAGCTCGGTGGCCGAGGGCGCGGGAATCACGGTGCAGGTCCAGCAGACCGCACGCGGGGTTCAGGCCATCGAGGTGATCGAGATCGAACCGCCTTCGGGGGCAGGGCTTCAGGGCTTTGCCGAACTGGAGGAGAACGGCGCGGAAGAGCTGATGCGCGGCCCGCTGGAACCGGCCCGTGTCAAATGGTTCGACAAGGCCAAGGGCTTCGGATTCGCCAATGTCTTCGGCTCGACCGAGGATGTCTTCATTCACATCGAGGTGCTGCGGGTGTCGGGCTTTGCCGACCTGATGCCCGGCGAGGCGATCGGGCTGAGGATTATCGAGGGCAAGCGCGGGCGGATGGCGACGCAGGTGGTGTCGTGGGAAACCGCGTCGCGCGAGCACAAATCGTGAGGATCCGGCGCCTTCTGGGCGTCGCCGCGGTGCTGCTTGCTGTGGCAATCGTGCCCTCGGGCGTGCTTGCGGGCGCGCCGGAGGCTGCGACATACAGTCGCTGTCAGGGCGATCACATCCAGCTGCGGGGCAGCCGGGGCGTCGTGGACTTCCGCGTCGAACTGGCGCGCAGCGATGCCGAGCGTGCCCGCGGCCTGATGGGCCGGCGCAGCCTTGCGCCGGATGCCGGCATGCTGTTCGTCTTCGATCCGCCGGTGCATGCCTATTTCTGGATGAAGAACACGCTCATTCCGCTCGACATGATCTTCATCGGTCCGCGCGGGCGGGTGCGGCGCGTGGTGGCGATGGCGCGCCCGGGGGACCTGACGCAGATCGACGGCGGTTCTGACGTGGCGCTCGTTCTGGAGATCAACGGCGGGCAGGCGGCGGCGGCCGGGATCGCCGCCGGTACGGTGGCCCGCAGCCCCGTGCTTGACCAGGCGCGGGCGATCTGGCCCTGTCCGGCATCCTGATCGGGCCTGTTCCGGCACGTTGATGCGCCGGGGCGGCAGGGCCGGCGGGGAACATGTGCCGCGGTCGGGGCCGCGCGCACGCGACCGGCTGCGGGCGGTTTGCGGCCCGGGGCGGGCGCCCCGGGGCTCGTGGCCATGTCGGCGCCATGTCGGTCTCCATGTCGGCGGATGCCCTCTTTCCATGGCCGGGCAAGCGGGATAGGAAGGCCGCGTCGGGGCGTAGCGCAGCCTGGTAGCGCGACGGTTTTGGGTACCGTAGGTCGTGAGTTCGAATCTCGCCGCCCCGACCATCAGGCCCGACCAACAGCTCCTGCGTCCGGCGAAATACGTCCCGGCGATCCGTTCCGGGCGTCCGCGCCGTGCGCCGCTCCGATATCACGCTTTGCCCTGTGGGCCGAGGCTCCGCGCCGCTCGCGGCCGCAGCGGTCCCGGCACCCGGCCGTCGCAGGGGCGGTTTGCTGCATGTCCGGCGGGCCCGTGCAAATCGGGTGCGGCGGGACTTGCGGCGGGTGCATGGCTGCCATGCTCCTCATTTGGTGTGTTGAGATGTGAGCATGCTTATATTATGCCATGCTTATGAAAAACGACGGCACCGAGAATTTTGGCCTTCTGCTGCATGACGCGACGCGGCTTCTGCGTGCGCGCTTCGAGCGGCACGCGCGCGAACTGGGCCTGTCCTCGGCGCAGTACCGTCTTTTGATCCGGCTTAAGCGCGAGGGGGAGGCGACCCAGGCGCGGCTTGCCGAGCTGATGGAGATCGAGCCGATCTCGGTCTCGCGGCTGGTGACGCGGATGGAACAGGCCGGATGGGTGCAGCGCCGGCCCGATGCGCGCGATCGCCGAATCAGGCTGGTCGCGCCGACCCGAAAGACGCTGGAGGCGTTTTCGGACATCCGTGTGCTGGCCGAGGCGGTTTACGACGAGGCGCTGGCCGGGCTTTCCCCGGATGAGCGCCGGGCGCTCATCGAGGCGCTGAAACTGGTTCAGCGGAACCTGTCCGGCGGCGCCGAGGGCGTCTGCGGGTGCGGACCGCAAGATGGGGAAACGAGATGAATGCCGAAAGCAAGATGAAGGCCGACGCGCCGGTCGTGACGCCGGGCAGCGCGGAGGCCGGGGCGGGGCCGGGCGACGGTGCCCCGGCGGTGCCACGGCGCCGGGGTTTGCGACGGCGCCACGTGCTGATGCTGGCGCTTCCGGTGGCGCTGGTCGCGGGCGGCACCGTCGCCTATCTGGCCGGCGGCGGGGCGGTTTCGACCCAGGATGCCTATCTGCATCAGGCGAAGGTCGCGATCTCGTCCAACGTGGCCGGGCGCGTGGTCTCGATCGGTTTCACCGACAACCAGCCGGTCGCCAAGGGGGCGCTGCTGTTCCAGGTCGACCCCAAGCCGTATCAGCTTGCTCTGGATCAGGCCGATGCTGCGCTTGCGCAGGCGCGGCTGCAGGTCGCGCAGCTCAAGACCGCCTATGCCGCCGCGCAGACCGCGCAGAAGGTCGCCGCGGATCAGGTGAAATATTACGACACCCAGCTTGCGCGCCAGAAAACGCTGGCGGCGCGGGGGGCGGCCTCGATCCAGGCGCTGGACAATGCGCGCAACGCCGATGTCGTCGCGCGTGGCCAGCTCGAGACCGCGCGGCAGAAGGTCAGCGGCGCGCTGGCGGCGCTCGGCGGTGATGCGGCGGCGCCGGTCGACAGCCACCCGGCGGTTCAGGCGGCGCTCGCGGCGCGGGCACGCGCGGCGTTCGAGCTGGCACAGACCAAGGTCGAGGCGCCGGCGGGCGGCATCGTCTACAAGGCCGGATCCTTCCGTCCCGGCCAGTTCGCCAACCCCGGTGCCGCGGTCTTCACGCTGGTCGAGCCGCAGCACAGCTGGGTCGATGCCAATTTCAAGGAGACGCAGCTGGGCTATGTGCGGCCGGGCCAGTCGGCGCGGGTGGTCTTCGATCTCTATCCGGGCAAGGTCTTCAACGGCCGGGTCGCGGCGATCGGGGCCGGCACGGGGGCGGAATTCTCGCTGCTGCCGGCACAGAACGCGACCGGCAACTGGGTGAAGGTGACCCAGCGCATTCCGGTTCGCATCGTGCT